>NZ_SCTN01000129.1 GCF_004297345.1 Aquabacterium sp.
GTTCTGACGGTGACCTTGGCGCTTCTGGTAGTGCTTACGACGGCGCATCTTGAAGATGCGGACCTTGTCGTGACGACCTTGCGACAGGACAGTTGCTTTGACAGTTGCGCCAGCCACCAGGGGCGTGCCAACCTTCAGTTCAGCGCCGGAGCCGACTGCCAGAACCTGGTCGATCACGATTTCTTGGCCAACGTCCGCAGCAATCTGTTCTACTTTAATTTTTTCGCCAACAGCAACCTTGTATTGTTTGCCGCCGGTTTTTATGACCGCGTATGACATGTGGAGACCTTTCAAACAAAAGAACTTCTCCGCTCGGATTCCTCAAGGAAAACCTATCAGACTCACAATGCGAAGCTCTCCACTCTAGCACGGTCTCTTTGCAATGTAAAGGGGCGATCCGGCCCGACCAGTTCCGAGGCCATGACGGGCGGCGCCAGTTGCATGTTGCTCGACAGCGGGAAACTGGCGTCATACAGTCCGCCCTGCCCGGCCCCAGGCAAGGCCCCATCACCCTGCTGGCCCCAGCCAAAGAAGCGCAGCACCTCTTCGCGCTTGGCCAGGGCATCGGTGAAGCCCAGATGGATCAGCTCGCGGGTGAAGGACGATTCAAAAAGCAGATAGCTGGCCAGCGCCGAGCCGCGCGCAGTCTTGCCGCGACCGTACACACCCACGGCACGCAACATGGCGCGCACGGCGGGAGGCAGCGCCCAGAGGTGCCGAGCCGCAATATCGTCAATGCGCTGGCTGGGTGCGATCACGAGGATGTCGACGGGCCGCAAGGCAGATTGCGCCCGCGCCTCGGGTGTCAGCAAACCAAGCGTCTTGTTGATGCGCTGCATGCGCTCGATGTCCACGGCCAGCGCATCCAGGAAGATGCTGGACATGGCATGGCCGGCGATCTGCGCCAGATTCGGGTACTCGACCACAGCATCACGCGGTGCGGGCGGCTCGTGCAGGCGGCCGGCACCGATCACCAGGATGCGATCGGCCCCCAGATGAATGGCTGGCGAAATGGGGGCCGCCTGACGCATGGAGCCGTCCCCCAGGTAGTGCGGGCGGCCATCCACATGCAGCTTGACCGCCGGGAACACAAAGGGGATGGCAGACGAAGCCATCAGGTGATCCATCGCCAGGTGGTCCTTGACGCTGATGCGCTGCGACCGCGCCCAAGGCTGGATATCGTGGACGGTGTCGTAAAAGGTAACGTGTTCGCCGGTGGTATAGCTGGAGGCCGAGATGGCCACGGCATCCAGATGCCCTTCGGCCATCAACTGCGGCAGGCGCTCCACATTGAAGAGCGAGGGCAGGAACTCACGCAGCGGATCGTTGTTCAGCAGCGAACGCGGACGCGCCCTGCGCCAGCGGGCCAGCGCCCAGCCCAGCGAGAACAGCGTCAGCCATTGGGCACCGGAGCGAATCACCCCCAGGGAGTCAGCACGGTAGACCTGCTCCGCCCGGAAATCTCGCCAGACCTCGACCATGGCGCGCACGGCCAGATCGTAGTGGTCGGCCTGGCAAGCCAGGGCCAGGCCATTGATGGCGCCAGCAGACGTGCCACTGATGATCTGGAAGGGATTGCCGCGCCGCCCCTCCCCGCTTTCACGGCGGATCAGTTGCAGCGCTTGCAGCACACCGACCTGGTAGGCGGCGCGCGCACCACCACCAGTCAGGATCAGGGCAGTCTTTCCAGGCAGGCTCATGGCCCTATATCGGCCATATTTGGCAGTCATTGATGCCCTCCATCCACGTATTAACCCCCAAAAAGAGGCGCAGATTCTTCAGCCAGGCCCGCAAGGCGGCTCACGGGCGCCAGCGCATCAGGGTGGATTTGCCGAACAGGCTCTCGACCAGGTCCACCACCAATTCGGCGGTACGGTTCTGCACATCGCGCGCCGGATTGAGCTCGACCACATCCATCGAGGCCAGACGCCCCGTGTCGGCGATCATTTCCATGCACAACTGCGCCTCACGGTAGGAGGGGCCACCACGAACGGGCGTGCCGACTCCTGGGGCAATATCCGGATCCAGGTAGTCCACATCAAAGCTCAGGTGCAGATGCGTGCGCTCGTCCACCCCCATCAGGGCCTGCTGCATGACCGCACGCATGCCGTGTTCGTCCAGGTGGCGCATGTCAAAGACTTCCAGGCCCTGGGCATGCACGAAGCGGCGCTCCAGAGGGTCCACACTGCGCACGCCAATCAGGCGAATGTGCTCGGCCGACAAGGCTGGCGGCCCCGCATCCGCGCCGTCACCCCATGCCCCTGCAAGCTTCAACAGACTGGCAGGGCCGTGGCCGCACAGCACGGCCACCGGCATGCCGTGGATGTTGCCGCTGGGCGTGATGTCACTGGTATTGAAGTCGGCATGGGCGTCCAGCCAGATCACACGCAGTTGCTTGCCTTGCCGACGGCAATGCGCCGCCACCGCACCGATGGAGCCAATGGCCAGACTGTGATCGCCGCCCAGCAGCATGGGTAAATCGCCATCACGCAGAGCAGCCGATACGGCGTCAAACACCGCCTGGTTCCAGGCCAGCGACTCAGCCAGGTGGCGATGCCCGTCTACCGGCGGCAGCCAGGGATTGGCAGGGCCATGCACATTGCCCGCGTCGTGAACCTGCAAACCCAGATGGGACAAGGCCTCAGGCAGCCCCGCCACACGCAAGGCCTCGGGCCCGAGCGAGGCGCCGCGCATGCTGGCACCAATGTCGGTGGGCGCACCGATCAATCGCAACCGGGTAAGGGGGAGGATTGCGTCGGTGCTCATGGCTTGCCTTTGTTTACCAGCCGCAGGCGATGTCGTCGTCGGGCTTGCCCAGACCGTAGACCTGCTGCAGTGTGCTCCAGGCCTCGTCAGCCGTTTCGACGTAATGGAAAAGCTTGAGGTCTTCCGGGCTGATCATGCCGGTATCAACGAGGTGATCGAAGTTGATCAGCTTGGTCCAGAAATCGCGTCCGAATAGCAGGATAGGACGCTTGCGGCACTTGCCGGTCTGGATCAGAGTGAGCGTTTCGAAGAGCTCATCGAGCGTGCCAAAGCCGCCAGGGAAGCACACCAGCGCCACCGAGCGCATCAGGAAGTGCATCTTGCGCAACGCGAAGTAGTGGAACTGAAAGCACAGGCGCGGCGTGATGTAGGGATTGGGTTCCTGCTCGTGCGGCAACACGATGTTCAGGCCCAGGCTCTTGCCACCGACCTCGAAGGCACCGCGGTTGCCAGCCTCCATCACGCCCGGCCCGCCACCCGTGACCACGTAGATCGGGTTTTGCAACTGGGCCGAGTTCTCGGTGACCAGGCTGGCGAAGGCGCGCGCCTCTTCGTAGTAGCGCGACATGTCGACCTGGCGCTGTGCTGCGCGTACGGCTAGATCACGCGCTGGGCCATCAGCCAGCGCCATGGCGTCCTGCAACTTCGCCTGGGAGACCTCGGCAGGCAGAATGCGCGCGCTACCGAAGACCACGATCGTGGATTCGATGCCCTCTTCGCGCTGAATCATCTCGGGCTTGAGCAACTCCAGCTGCATGCGCACGGGACGCAGATCGGGGTGCAGCAGGAAGTCCTGATCGGCAAAGGCCAAGTCGTAGCTGCTGTCCGGGCCGGAGTACAGCGATGGTTTGACCGCACTGGCGGCATTGACGTCCTGACCTGCCGTCGGGAAGTTGCGCTCAAGCAGCTCTTTGGGGTTGTTCATGTTCTACGGTCCTGCGCTGTGGCTGCACCGCCTGCAAAGGGAGCGGCGCTTGATGTCAGTATGCAGCCGCAGCGGGGGCTCGTGCCGCCAAATAAGCCCGACAAGGCGAGGGAGTTGCGGCGTCACCGCAACGCTCGGCTGGCTCAGCAGGCGCCAGCAGCGCCGCCGCAGACCGGGCAGGCAGCCTGACGGCGTGCCCGCATCTCCGTCCAGGACCATGTGCGCCCATCGAGCATCAGCAAGCGCCCGGCCAGGCTTTCGTGACCACACCAAGGCGACATCGGCGAGGATTGCAACAGCAGCTTGATGGCCTCACCCGCCTGCATCACGCCCATCATGCCCACCACGGGCGCAAACACACCCAACATGGCGCAGCGCGTTTCTTCGGGCGGCGCATCCGGCGGGAACAGGCAGGCGTAGCAGGGGCTGGTGCTCACACGAGGGTCGAACACACTGATCTGGCCATCGAAGCGCACGGCAGACGCCGACACCAGAGGCACGCCGCATTCACGGCTGACACGGTTGATCAACTGGCGGATGGCGAACCGATCGGTGCAATCAAGCACCACATTGACTTGGGGCACCCATTCGCGCAACAAAGCCTCATCGGCCGCCTGAGCGATGGCATGCACCTGCACGCCTGGGTTGAGCTGAGACATCGCCAGTTCGGCGGACAGCACCTTGGGCTGCCCGACACGCTCGGTGGTGTGGGCAATCTGGCGCTGCAGATTGGTGATATCGACGGTGTCCGGATCAACCACCGTGATGCGCCCCACACCCGCCGATGCAAGGTACATCAGGGCCGGTGCACCCAGCCCGCCCGCACCGATCACCAGCGCATGGGACGCGAGCAACTTGTCCTGCGCCTCTTCCGACCATTCATCCAGCAGGAGATGGCGGCTGTAGCGCAGGCGCTGATCGTCGTCCAAGGCAGAAATCAGTTCTTGTTGTCTTCGGGCTTGCGCTCGGTCATGGTCTTGGAGGCCAGGACAGGCTTGTTCTGAAGCTTGTTGAGCGCTTGCTGCAGCGGGAAGTCCTCGGGGCTGCCGAACTCGGCCAGCTTGGGTGCTTCACCCTTCTTGGCGTTGGCTTCCTCGATCTTCTTGATGGCCTCTTCGCGCGCCTTCTCGCGAGCGGCATCCTTCACTTCGGCGCCCTGACCGCTGGTGATGTGCTTTTCCAGATCGGCTTCACGCACACGCAGGGCCGAGTACACATTGCCTTCGGCACTCTCATCGACCATGACGTCAGGCACGATGCCCTTAGCCTGGATCGAGCGACCGCTCGGTGTGTAGTAACGCGCCGTGGTGATCTTCAAGGCCGTATCAGCCGTCAGCGGGCGCACGGTCTGAACCGAGCCCTTGCCGAAGGTCTGGCCACCCATCAGGACCGCACGCTTGTGATCCTGCAAGGCACCCGACACGATCTCGCTGGCAGAAGCCGAACCCTCGTTGACCAGCACAACCAAAGGCACCGTCTTGATGGCTGCAGGCAACTTGGCGAGCGGGTCGCCACCATAGGCACCGCCGTAGTCACCCGGACGGGCGCGGAACTCTTTCTTGGAGTCCGCCAACTGGCCGTTGGTGCTCACCACCAGCACATCCTTGGGCAGGAACGCGGCCGACACGGCAATCGCGCCTTCCAGATAGCCACCGGGGTCATTGCGCAAATCCAGCACGAGGCCCTTCATCTTGGGCTCGTCCTTGAACAGCTTGTCCACCTTGGTGACGAAGTCTTCAACCGTGCGCTCCTGGAACTGGGAGATGCGCACCCAGCCATAACCAGGCTCCACGATCTTGGTCCGCACGCTCTGGACGTGGATCTCCTCGCGGATGATCGTGACCGGGAAATTGCGGCTTTCAGACTTGCGGTAAATACCCAGAACCACCTTGGTGTTGGGGTCCCCGCGCATGCGTTTGACAGCCTGATCCATGGTCAGCCCCTTGACGGAGGTGTCATCGATCTTGGTGATCAGGTCACCTGTCTTGATGCCGGCGCGAAAAGCAGGAGAGCCCTCGATCGGGGAGACCACCTTGACCAGGCCGTCTTCCATGCCGATCTCGATGCCGACACCGACAAACTTGCCGGAGGTGCTTTCGCGGAATTCCTTGAAGCCGACCTTGTCCAGGTAGACCGAGTGCGGATCCAGACCGGCTGCCATGCCGCTGATCGCGTCGCCGATGAGCTTTTTCTCGTCAACGGGCTCGACATAATCGGACTTGATCAGGCCAAAAGCCCGCGCAAGCTGAGCCATGTCCTCCATCGGGAGCGGCACCATGGAACTGCGGGCGGTTGCACCGAATTGCATGGTGGTCAGGCCGCCGGCCAGCGCACCCAGCGCGACCCAACCTGCGATCTTCAATTTGGAAGTCATGGCGTTGATTTGCCTTTTTGAACCACAGCGACACAGGTTGCTCAACTCAACCTGCTTGATGACCGGTCAGTATAGGACCGCCCAGCCCTGCTCGCAGGGCAATAAGCAAGCACTTACCCCTCTGATGAGCGGATTGACGCCATTTTCCGGCGCCCAAGCGGGCATTCCACCCGACCATGTCGCGCAAAGGTGACGACCGGAGGCCGAGGAAACGCCTCCGGCAGGGTCAGCAGATGAGCAAACTCAAGGCGCAGACTTGACTTCGACAGGCGCGAAATCAACCGGCACCCAGCTGTAGCTGTTCTTGCCTTCTGCGCGAACGTGCCCGATACCAGGGAACGGCAAATGCGCACCGGCCACCAGCAATGCATCCTTGGCGGTCCAGTTCAGCAGGTGCATGCGGGTGGCCAAGGCCTTGGCCTGGTCACTGTCGAACTCGATGGTGACCTTGGGCTGGGGCAATTGCACAGCCGCGTTGTGCACCACATCACCCCAGACCAGCAGCTTCTGCCCCTTGGATTCCAGCAGGTAACCGGTGTGACCTGGCGTGTGGCCATGCTCGGACACCGGCTTGATGCCTGGCTGCAGCTCCGCCTCGCCCTCGAAGGTCGTGAAATGACCGGCCTTGATATACGGCGCGGTGGCATCCTGCGGCGCCTTGAAGAACATCTTGGATGCGTCCGGCGCCTTGGCCAGACTCACCGGGCTGAGCCAGAAGTCGGCATCGGCCTTGGCGGCAAAAACCTGGGCATTGGGGAAGGCCACCTGCCCGTCCGCCGTCAGCAGGCCACCTACGTGATCGCCATGCAGGTGGGTCAGCAAGATCGTGTCGACCTGAGCCGGGTCGTAGCCAGCGGCCTTCAGGTTGGCCAGCACATGGCCCAAGGTCGGGCCGAACACCTTGGCGGCACCGGTGTCCACCAGCACGAGCTTGCTGCCTGTGTTGACCAGGAAGGCGATCACGGCGGTGGGCGTCGGGTTGGTGCGGAACATCTTCGCCAACAGCTTCTGAGTTTGCTCGGGCGTGGTGTTCTTGAGCAGCTTGGTATCGAGGTTGATCTGACCGTCATACAGAGCCGTCACTTCGAAGGCACCAATCATCTGGCGGTAGTAGCCGGGCACTTGAGTGAGCACCTGCGGCGCCTCGGCGCGGGCGGCAGGCATGGCGCCAAGCGTCGCAAGGCTGAGGGCAAGGGGGGCGAGCCAGCGGGGCGTGCGAATCATCTGCTTTTCTCCTGGGTGGTCTGGGTGCAACGATGGGTACTGCAGGGACACCAAAGTCTAGGGGGGATCAGGGCCTGTTTGCCGACCTCACCATGAATACCCACGCGAAACGACAGTCCACAAATGCTAAGGTGTGCAAAGAAATAACTTCCGCTTCTGCGCCACAAGGATCCCGTCCATGAGCCAGCGCTCTCCCCTGACCTCTTTGTCGATCAGGGGCCTCATCACCTGGCTGAGCTACAGCATCACTGGTTTGTTGGCGGTGTCGCTGTCAGCGCCACACGAGCATGTCTCCCCGCTGTACCTGCCTGCGGGGCTGGCACTGGCGTTCCTCATGGGCTGGGGCCCGAGCATGCTGCTGCCGATCGGATTGGGTTCCGCCACAGTGATCGCACTCATTGCGCTGCAGGACCTGCCCACCGCAGCATGGCAATCGGTGATGAGCATGGCTGTGATCGGCGGGGCAGGCGCCAGCTTGCAAGCGTGGGTCGCCTGGCGGCTGACCCATCGCCCTGATCAGCCACCATTGACGCTGGAAAAGCCACTGGAGATCGGGCGCTTCCTGCTGTTGGCAGGCCCCATAGCCTGCATCGTGCATGCCATCGTGTCGATCGGCGCGCGCACGGCCTTGGGCCTGATGCCGACCAACGTGGCGCCGCAAGCGTTTCTGGGCTGGTGGACAGGTGACACGCTGGGCGTGCTGGTGGGCGCGCCCATGATGTTGACGCTGGTCGGTCAGCCAGCCACATTGTGGCGAGCCCGCCGTCGACCGGTCGGGATCCCCCTGCTGATCGCCACAGTGCTGCTGGCGCTGGGCGTGCGCGAAGTGCAGATCTGGGGGCAGGAGAGAGAGGCCGCGGTCTTCGATCAGGACGTTCAAGCCACCACCAACGCGGTCAACCTGCGCATCAATGGCTACCGTGATGCACTGGCGGCGCTCAGTGGTGTCTTCCAGGCTTCCGATGAAGTCAAGCGTGACGAGTTCACCAAGGCCGCACGCTACTGGATCGACTCGCTCAAAGGCATACAGGCTGCCGGATGGGATGAACGGCTGCACGCGGCCGATCTGCCGCTGTTTGAAGCCCGACAACAGCAAGAAGGCATCACCGGCTACAAGGTGTTCGATACGCACAAACGACTACCGCCTTCCGGCGCCGAACTGGCTGTGGTGCGCTACATCGAACCACGCGCCGGCAATGAAGCGGCGCTGGGCTACAACGCCCTGTCCATGGAGGCCACGCGCGAGGCCTATGAGCAGGCCCGACGTGAAGACCGTACCGTCGCATCGCGCGGCTTCAAGCTGATGCAGGAGAGGGCCCAGCAAACGGGCATCGTCGTTTACCAGCCGGTGTTCAAAGGCACCCCGTTCACACCGCAGGCACGCGTTCAAGCCAATACCGGGGCCGTGTTCCTGGCACTGCGCATGGATGACGCAATCAACGCCATGCTGCAAGGCCACCCGGCTTATCTGGAAGCCTGCATGATCGACGCCAGCGCGCCCGGCCGCCCCTTGCTGGGTGGCACCGCCACTTGCCGGGCGGGCCAAGCCGGCCAGGCCAGCGCTCACCGTGCGCAGGTACCCATCGAGTTTGCCGGCCGCCAATGGCAGCTGTCCATGTGGAGTTCAGGGCCTGTGCCTGTGGCCGGCCTGGGCGTGACTTCATGGTTGCTGGCCATCGGCGGCGTGTCACTGGCTGCCGCGCTGGGCGCCTTGCTGCTGGTCATGACCGGCCACGCGCGCCGCATCGAAGCCGCCATGGATGAAGCCCGTGCACAGCGCAGTGCGGCCGAGTTGGCCAACCAGGCCAAGAGCGACTTCCTGTCGCGTATGAGCCATGAACTGCGTACGCCGCTCAATGCGGTGCTGGGTTTCGCGCAAGTGATGTCGCTGGATCAGCGCGAGCCGCTGCCGCCGACGCAGCGCCAGCGCGTCGAACAGATCCAGCAAGCCGGCTGGCATCTGCTGGACATGATCGACGACGTGCTGGACATCTCCCGTATCGACATGGGCACGCTCAAGCTGCAGGCTCAGCCGCTGCGTGCGCGTGACGAGGTGAGCATGGCCGCCAAGCTGCTGCAGGAAGAAGCAGACAAGCAAGGCGTGACGCTGAGCACGCAAGCCGACATCCCCAGCGAATGGGGTGTGCTCGCCGATGCGGCCCGCCTGCGCCAGATCCTGGGGCACTTGCTGAGCAATGGCATCAAGTTCAACCAGCGCGGCGGCCAGGTTTCGCTGTCGGTGGCGCAAGGCGCGCCACAAGACAACAGCCCTCGCCTGCTCATCACCGTTCAGGACACGGGCATGGGCATGAACGAGCAGCAGCTCTCGCAGCTGTTCCAGCCCTTTAACCGCCTTGGGCGCGAGCAAGGTCCCACCAGCGGCACGGGCATCGGCCTGGTCATCAGCCGGCATCTGGCGCTGCTGATGGGCGGCGAGCTGGATGTGCAAAGCCAGGAAGGCCAAGGCAGCACCTTCACCTTGTCGCTGCCGTTTGCGGCCTTGCAACCCACAGCTGCCAGCCAGAGCCTGAGCCCGGCCAGCAAGGCATCGACAGGCGGCGAGCCCACACCACGCCACGTGCTGTACGTGGAAGACAACCTGGCCAACAGCGAAGTGATCCGCTCGGCGCTGGCCGCCCGGCCCTGGATCACCGTCACAGTGGCGCCCACCACCGAAGAAGGGCTGGCCGTGCTGCACAACCGTTTGCGTGGCAGCAAGCCCGACCTGATCCTGCTGGATGTGCACTTGCCCGATGCCTCGGGCCAGGAGTTGCTCAAGCTGATCAAGGCCAACCCGGATACGGTGGACATCCCCGTGATCATGATCTCGGCCGACGCCATGCCCGAGCAGATCGACGCAGCCCTGAGTGCAGGTGCTGCGTGCTATCTGACCAAGCCCGTGCAACTGGCGGAACTGCTGCGCCAGGTGGATGAGCTGATGCCGGCCTGAAGCGCTGCTCAGCGCGGCGCGTATTCAGGCACCAGCTCGTGCAAACGGGCGCGCAAGGTGGGTGGCGCACTGGCCGATTCATCCACTGCCAACGCCATCAGGCGCTCGATCCAGTCAGGCGGCAACTCGCCGCGCAGTTGCGCCAGACGCAAGCGTGGATGGGGTGTGGGCAAGGTCGTATCGGCGTCAGCGAGCAGTTCCTCAAAAAGCTTTTCGCCAGGGCGCAGGCCGCTGAACACGATGGGGATCTCGGCTTCCGTGTGGCCGCTGAGGCGGATCAGTTCACGCGCCAGATCGGCGATCTTCACGGACTTGCCCATGTCCATCACGAAGACCTGCCCCGTTTCAGCCAGGGCCGCTGCCTGCAGCACCAGTTGCGCCGCCTCAGGAATGGTCATGAAGTAGCGCGTGATCTCGGGGTGCGTGACCGTGACCGGGCCGCCCTTGGCGATCTGTTCCTTGAACTTGGGGATCACGCTGCCACTGGAGCCCAGCACATTGCCGAAACGCACGGCCATGAAGCGCGTGTTGGTGCCCTTGCCAGCCCAGTGCGATACCACCATCTCGGCGGCACGCTTGGTGGCCCCCATCACATTGGTGGGATTCACGGCCTTGTCGGTCGAGATCAGCACGAAGCGCTTGACGCCCTGCTCTGCCGCCGCCTGCGCCACCAGATAGGTGCCCAGGGTGTTGTTGCGCAGCGCGATCCAGGCATTGTCATCTTCCATCAAGGGCACGTGCTTGTAGGCCGCTGCGTGGAAGACCAGATCCGGCTGGTGCAACTGCATGGCGCGGCGCAAGGCGCCCAGATCCTTCACATCGCCCACCAGGCGCACCAAAGGCAGATGCGGGAAGCGCTCACCCAGATCCTGCTCGACTTGATACAGCGCGAACTCGCTGAGCTCGAACAGCACGAGGCGACTGGGGCCAAAGCGCGCAATCTGGCGGCACAACTCGGAACCGATCGAGCCACCTGCGCCCGTGATCATCACGGTCTGGCCGCTGATCAGATCCGACACGGCGCTTTCGTCCAGCTTGACGGGCTCACGGCCCAGCACATCGTCGGGTTCGATGTCACGCACCCGGTCGATGCGCGAGCGGCCTTCGCGCAACTCGTCTGCGGAAGGCACGGTCACCACGGGCAGCCCGGTGGCCGCGGCCAGATCCAGGGCACGCTTGCGCTGGGCATTGGAGGCCGAGGGCATGGCCAGGATCAGGTGGGTGACGTCATCGAGCATGCTGGCATCTGTCAGCATGTCCAGGCCGCCCCTCACGTTGACGCCAGCGATGCTGGATCCCTGCTTGCGGGCATCATCGTCCAACAGACCCACCACCGTCCAGCCTCGATGCTGGATGCCGGCAATCAGCAGCTTGGCGGCGGCACCGGCGCCCAGCACCAACGCACGTTGCCCCGTAGGCTGACGCCCGGCACGGCGCGCGCGAGACGATTCGCTGAGCATGCGCACCGTCATGCGGGCCAGCGACATCATGATCAGGCTGAACACGGGGTGCAGGGCCAGCACGGCACGCGGCACTTCAACCAGATGGGCCATGAGCACCACCACGGCGCTGGCCAGACCGGCACCGAGGCAAACCCAACTCAAGCGGGTGATTTCATGGAAGCTCGTGTAGCGCCAGGTGGCGCGAGGCACATTCAACGCCCAGGACACGGCGCTGTACACGGCGATCACGCCCAGCAGGACTGCGCCGTCGTAATTCGGACGCTCGTGCAGCCAGCGCTCCACCCCCATGCGAAACAGGTAGGTGGTGTGCCATGCCAGCAAGATCAGCACAGCATCGGCCAGCAGCACCACGGCCTGACGGCGGGGGCGAATCCGATCCAGAAAACGATTCAAGGGTGTCCAGAGCATGTTGGAAGCTGGCGGGGGAGAAAGGGCTCAACCCGCCATTGTGCCTTCGTCAGCCGGCACTGCCAGGTTCAGCCTATCGTGCTGGAGCGACTCCAGCTCGATGAAGGCCGTGATCATGCTGCGGTAAACGGCCTCCACCACTTCAGGCGGGGCACCCATGTCACGCGCATGCCGCAAGGCCTTGTCGATGACCTGGCGAACACGATCGGGGGCCGCCACATCGGCCTTGTTGCGCTTGAAACGCGCCGCTTCGTTCACATACCGTCCGCGCTCGGCCAAGAGGCCCACCAGCATGAAATCGATCTGGTCGATGGCCGAACGCACGTCGGCCAGGGTGTCGCAAGGGGTCATGGTCATCTCCTGATATGGGGTGAGGAACCGCCCTTTCAGGAGACAGGTGCGTCAAGTCGACTTGAGTGCACCAAAGAAAATGCCGCCTGAGGGGCGGCATTCGTTTCTACACACGTGTCAACGTCAAGCCGCCGGATGAGGGCAGCGCCACCAGGAGGCGGTCAGCAGAACGTTGATGCGGTGTGTCGTCATGGCGAACATCCTAACTTGAAGCAGCGAGGCTTGTCCAGCACGATCACGCTGGCCGCAACGACTCACTGGCAACGCAGGCCTTTGGCGAGCAAATCGTCACGGTCCAGCACCCACATGGACCACAGCTTGAGCTTCATGACAGGCGGCTGCCAAGCCAACTCGGGGTAGGACTTGGTGATGTCATGCGGCGCCATCACCGCCAGGCGCGGATGGGTGCACAACCAGGCCTGCCACTGGCTCTTGGGCACCAGCACCTTGGGCGCCAGGGTGGGGTTGAATTCGCCGGCATCGAACAGCTCCTTGCGGTCGTTGTCGTGCTTGGGCAGATCCGGATCATCCCAGTTGCTGATGACAGGAATCGGGCCAGGCTGTGCCAGGTAGAACGGCAGGTCGTAGACAAATTCGTTGACGTAGACCAGCGGCACGCCCTGCTTGAGCAGCGGTTGCAGCACAGGCAACACGGGGCGAGAAGATTGCTCGTCGTACTTCACCGCCGCACCAATCAGGCCCAGGCACATCAGCGCAGCGGCAGCGCCCCAGACCTTGGGCGCCCAGGCACTGACTGCGGGCCAGCGCTGCGTCAAGGTATCGGCCACCAGATAGGCCAGTGGCGGCAGGGCCGGCAAGATGTAGCCGGGCAGCTTGGACGCGGGAATGGAGAAGAACACCAGGATCACGATCATCCAGACCCAGGCCAACCAACGCAATGCCGAGCGAGACGCCAAGACCTGTGCATCGACCGCCTCAACCGAGGCGCCCTGCCCCGCTCGTGGCCCGGGCCCCCAGACGGTCAGCAGCCAAGCCGGCACCCAGGGCAGCGTCAGACCCACCATCAGCGGCAGGTAGTACCACCAGGCGTGCATGTTGTTGAAGCCCGTCTGCGTGAAGCGCTGGAAGTGCTGGTAGATGAAGAAGTAGTGGAAGAAGTCGGGGTACAGGCGCTGCATGGCCACAAACCACGGCGCGGCCACCACGGCCAACACAATCAGGCCAGGCAAGGACAGCAGCCCCAGAATGGCACGCCAGCGGCCCGTCAACAGCGACCAGGCCACGATGACCGCACCCGGCAGAACCAGGCCGATCAGGCCCTTGGCCAGCAAACCCAGGCCGGCCAGTGCATAGGCACCCCACAAAGCCAGGCGATAACCTTGACCAGCTTCGCGTGCCAGCACGGCATGGGCCGCCAAGGCAATCGTGGCGGAAATACAGCCGGCCACCAGCATGTCCAGGTTGGCGTACTGCGCCCCACCGAACCAGAAGGGCTGGGTGACCAGCACCAGCGCCGACCAGCCCGCCACACGCGCTCCGCCCCACCGGCGCACCAGCAGGTATAGGCCCATGGCGCCCAACCAGGCACCAAAGACCGATGCCAGACGCGCCGCCCACAAGGTCAGGCCAAAGGTTTTGAGCGACAGTGCCGTGAGCCAGTAGAACAATGGCGGCTTGTGGAAGAAGGGCAAACCGTTGAGCGTGGGCGTCAGCCAGTCGCCGCTGCGGATCATTTCCCAGGCGACGCCAGCGTATCGGCCTTCGTCAGGCACAGCCAGGGGGCGCCACCACGCCGTGCAGAGCAGCCAGGCCAATACGGCGAGCGCCACAGCCCAAATCGGCCAGGTTTTCCTGGAAGCGTGCGTCACAAGCGTCACAAAAGAGCCCATTCACAAAGAGGAGCAAGACGACCCAGATGGTCTGCAAGGACCACCTGTGAAAGGCGCACAGTGTAGCGAAGCCTGTCGAGCCGTTTCAGCCGTTTCAATCGGTTAGGCCCGCGTCAGGCCAGGCTGCTCAGACGCACGATCCGAACCCGCGCGTCGGCCAGCAGGCATGCAAAGGCATCCCCGGTCAGCACCGCGTGCTCCATGCGCCGGGACTGCGCAATCACATCGGGCCAGGGAGGTGGCACCTGCATCACGACGGAAGGATGGCACATCAGCAGATCGCCACGTGGTCGCACCAGCTTGAGCCAGGCCTGCCAGCGCTGAACGTAAGCCTGTGCATCGGCATCAAAGGGATACACACCCAGCAGACGCTCGCTGCGCCGCAAGCCCAGCGCCACCACACCGCGCCCGATGACGGATGCGCCCAACGTGGCAATGATGGCGGCCTTGACCGTGTCAGACACGCTGATGCCTGCCAGCACGGCCTGCCAACCTGGCGCGCGGCACTGCCGCACCCATGGTTTGACGCCAACCTGCCCGGCTGGATAACGCCTGCGCAAGACCTGCAGCAAGGCATCGCGAATCTGAGGCAACTGGTGCGCGTGCTGGTGCCCGTCGATGAAATCAGGCGCACGGCCCCAGACAGCCTCGAAGCGATCCCACTGGCGCTCGATTTCGGTCACCAATCGCGCCACGTTCAGGCGGCCCAGGTAACAAGCCTTGATCAGCGCGCCCAGCGGCAAGCTCGGGCACGCCGATTGCGCTGGCACATCCAGGGTCTCCGTGAAATTGAGGTGCAGGCCCACATCGGCCACAGTCCGATCCGCTGCGCCAATGGCTTCACGCAGGTGCGCCGCACCACTGGCCCAACTTGGCCCATCCACCAGGCAACTGACCGCTGAAATGCGCCGCATGGCCAGCAGATCAAACACAGCCTGATTCACGCCATCGTGCAGACCGAAATCGTCAACGCACACGGCCAACAAGCGCTCAGCCCGGCTCGCCATGGGCTCAGTCACCCGTATGGCCGGGGGCAGACACGTCCAGGCCACGGCCCAGAGCGCGGCGCACCACGTACAGCGGGCGTCCCTTCACTTCTTCAAAGATCCGGGCGATGTACTCACCCAGGATGCCCAGGCCGATCAACTGGATGCCCACGAAGAAGGACAACAGCACGATGATGGTGGTCCAGCCCGACACCTTGTTGCCGTAAATCAGGAAATCGACGATCACGACGGCACCGTAGATGAAAGCCATCAGGGCCATGACCATCCCGGCGATGCTGGCAACGCGCAGCGGCCAGGTCGTGAAAGCCGTCAGCCCGTCGATCGAAAACGCGATCAGCTTGAGTGCGTTGTAATTGGTCTTGCCCACGGCGCGCTCGGCGGGCTCGTAGGGAATCGCCACGGACTTGAAGCCGACCCAGGCGTACAGGCCCTTCATGAAGCGGTTGCGTTCGGGCAAAGCCAGAATGGCCTCCACAACGGCACGGTCCATGAGTCGGAAATCGCCCGCATCCGGCGGCACCTGGAAACGCGACTTCGCATTGATCAGGCGGTAGAACGCACGGGTACCCACCTGCTTGAACAGGCTTTCGTCATCGCGGTTGGCGCGCAAGGCATAGACCACGTCGGCGCCTGCCTGCCACTGGCTGATCATTTCGGGGATGAAGCGCGGCGGGTGCTGCATGTCCGAGTCCATCAGGACCACGACGTCGCCGTTGGCGGCCTGCAAGCCTGCCGTCAGTGCGGCTTCCTTGCCGAAGTTGCGCGAAAACTCTATCGCCCGAAACCCGGGTTGGCGTGCCCACTCATCAAAAACGGCCGAGGTGTCATCACGGCTGCCGTCGTTGACCAGGATCACTTCCCACTCTGACGTACACGCCGCCAGTTGCTCAGACAGAACGGGCAACAGCAAACGCAGGTTGGCCGCTTCGTTGTAGCAGGGAATGACGCAGCTCAGGCGGGGCAGCTGGGCGCGAACGCTGGAGGGGGTCGGTTGGGCAATCACGGTCATCCCGTGATTATCGCGGCTATCGGGCCACATCTGGCTTCATCAGGGGGCCGACCCTTTTTGGATGATTTGTCGTCGGCCTTGCCTGCCGGGGGCCCAACCAGAAAGGCCCCGGCCAGCTCTCACCACACTCGATTACTTGATGTTGGCAGCGTCGTGGTTGCGCTGATGCCGGTCGTGGCGGCGCTCCATGCGATCGTGATGCAGGTCAGTCTTGTCCTTGGCGATGTCGTGTTTGTCAGCCCGCACTTCCTTTTGCTCGGCTTCGCGCTTGGCTTCGAACTTTTCCGCTGCGGCGGTATCGCCACGCTTCACGGCTGCGTCTTCACGACGCTGATCGACGGCGCGTTCCTTGCGATCGGTAGACAGCTCCTTGCGGTCCTTGGCCAGATCGGCCTTGTCGGCGCGGATGTCCTTGGTGTCCTGGCGAATTTCCTTGTTGTCCTTCTTGACTTGCTGCACGGCGCTGGCCGCGGGGGCGGCAGGGGCGCCAGTCTGGGCAAAAACAGGCAGGGCAAAGGCGGTCACCAGGGCGGTTGCAATCAGCTTGGTCTTCATGGAAATATCCTTTCAGCGGGGTTCGCGTTGTGAAGTTCGGTGTGCGGTTTGTGTCGTATTGATCGACGTTTCGCAGCGCCTTGACATCTACAACGCGGGCTGATTTCAGTGTGTTGACCCAGGCTTTGCAAAGGGTTTGTAAAGAACGGCGGCCCTTGTGTTCACAATCGCCCCATGACTGATTCGCACGAACTCCCACCTCTGCCCACCATCGAGCTGGGCACCTACCGGCACTACAAAGGCAATCTGTACGACGTGCTGGGCGTGGCCCGCCACAGCGAAACGCTGGAGGCGCTCGTCGTTTACCGCCCGCAATATGGAGAAGGCGCCCTGTGGGTGCGCCCCTGGGCCATGTTCACGGAGCAGCTAGAGGTCAATGGCGTGCATATGCCTCGGTTTGAACGGCTCTAGAGCCAGGCGTGTCAATTTGTTTGAAACACTGCCGATACCGCTAAGGGCATGGCAGCCAAGCCAAGCAGGACACTTTTCACACCCGAGACCGCACGATGTACCTCATCCCGAAGGACACCATGGCCAGCAAGCTGGACCCTGCGTGGACCTTTCTCAGTGGCGTCGAGCGTCACTTCGAGGAAGGGCCAGCGCAGGCCACGCGGCCCGGTGAGCGTGAACATGCGGTGGTCTTGCCGGTTCATCTGCACGACGGCCTGCCCGAGCGTCTGATGGCGGTCGGGCTGCTGATCGATGACCAGGAAGCCAGTGATGTGGCCTGCTTCATGTTTGGCCTTCCACTGGATGAAATCAGCCCTGACGACATCCGCGATGCCTGCATGGAGGCCTGCAACGTGCTGGGGGGCTGCCTGGTGATGAGCAAAGGCGAGGCGCATACCGTCGAGATCGGCCTGCCCAGAGAACTGCCCCTGCCCCAGTTCACGGAGTTGCAGCGCCATGCGCACGTGAGCGTGACTTTTTCGAGTGAAAGCGACGCCGGACGGCGCATCGTGATCACGGTGTTTGACGCGATTGACCAACGTATCCTGGAGTCCTGACATGAATGTCGCAACACAGACGACACCCGAGGCCTTCCGATTTCTGATCGTCGACGACAGCCGCGCCATCCAGGCCATCATCCGCCGGGTCGTGGAATCCTGCGGCTACCCGGCGGTCGACATCCGCGTGGCCATCAACGGCGAAGCGGCACTGGACATGATCAGTGGCTTCAATCCTCACCTGATCATCACAGACTGGCACATGCCCAAGATGGGCGGTCTGGAATTGCTTCAGACCTTGCGTCAGCTCGGTCAAGCCAACATCAAAGTGGGCCTGGTCACGACGGAAACCAGTCCGACCATGCTGGAAGAGGCGCGCCGCAATGGCGCCGTGTTCGTGATCAACAAGCCTTTCAAGGACACTGAACTGATCTCGCACGTGCGGCACATCGTGCCGGTCGATGGCAGTGCACCGATCGAGGACAAGGTGGAAGAGGCCCCCGCACCCGGACTGGTGATCACCGAAGAGTGCAAGAAGTTGATCCAGTCGCTCATGAACGGCATCCCATTTCGGCTGCTGGAGCAAGAGCCTTTGGTCGTGCATGCCTTGACCTCGCAGAATTTGATCGGGCTGTATGGCGGGCGCAGCAAGCCTGTCACAGCCATTGCCGTGCTGGACATGAACGCTGTGTGCATTCTGGGTGGCGGCGGAAGCAAACAGCCACCCGCGGCTGTGCGGCAGGCCATGCAGCAAGGCCAAGCCACCGAAGGCATGGTCAAGCATGCAAGCCAGTTCATGCAGAACGCGGGCGCCCTCTTGCGTCTGGAAGCTGAGAGTGACCCCGTCCCGTTATCGCGCACCAGCATCGTGCCGCAAGGGTTCCAAAAGCTCAACGAATTGTTGGTCAAGAACGGCGGCCGTGCCGACTTCCGCATCTCGGTGCCAGGCTACGGCGATGGACGCTTCAGCTTCCTGGCCGTCTGACCCCTGCAAGGAGTATTTGCATGCAGCTTGAAAGCGTCGCCATCCTCTTTGTCTTCATCGGCAATGCGGCGGCCATCATCCTGCTGGCCTTCATGCTGTTTCGCATCCTGGGGCAAACGGAAACGACCCATACCATGATGCGGCAAGGCACAGACGAACTGCTGGGCGCGGCCAAACGCCTGCGCGACATGATGTCGTCAGTTGACAGGCTCAGTGACCGCCTGCTTGACGCCAACAAGCAGGCCAGTCAAGCCGGCAACCAAGCCGTCAACATCTCCCAGGAGAGCCTGCAAAAGATCACGGCCCTGACTGATTCGCTGACACGTGAGGGCATTGAGGAACACGAAGGCATGATGGGCGAGATGCGCGAGTTGCTGGAATCGCTGCAGCGCGTGGACCCGGACGGCTACACCGCATGGCGCCAGGACAACCAAGGCAAGCTGAATCAAACGCTGACGCAGCGCAGCCACCTCGCCACGGAACTGGAGCACGTCAAGATTCGTCTGGACGAGGCCAACATCGTCATCAATGAACTGCGCCGCGCCAACAGACTGGCCGAGGCCTCGACACAATCTGCCGAAGTGCTACGTCAGAACATGGACCAGCAGCAGCAGTTGCTCAACCGCGCCAAAGAACGCGCACAGAAGGCCGAAGCGAATGCCAACACGCTGAGCCAGGAAGTGGAGAAACTCCAATCGGAAGTGGGCCATGCGCGCCATCTGGCCGAGAAGGACATGGAAGATTTGCGCGAGCAGATGAATGCCATCACGCAGGAACGCACGG
>NZ_SCTN01000626.1 GCF_004297345.1 Aquabacterium sp.
ATAGTGCAATCGCGGAGGTGCAAACGCGGCTGAAGGGCGGAACAGCGCCGATAGCGGCGCCAATCCGGCGGCCCATTCCGAGTATTCCTGGTGGCGTCGCCGAATCCACCGACGGCGGCAAGACATGGAAGCGGGTCCAATAGATGGGCCAGCAACCGGGTATTGGCGAGGACGTCACCAGCCTCATGCCCGCCGTCGGGGATGATGTCACGCATTTGATGGGCGAGACGTCGGCCTCGCCGATGAACTTCGCCACGGTGAACGGTCAGCGCGTGCCGGTGGATGATGGGCCGGCCGATGCCATCGCGGGGTTTGCCCAGAACATCAACCCGCTCCCCGCGCTGCATAGTATTGGTCAAGCGGCCCAAGCCGGCTTACAGGTCTTCGGCGGCATGACCACGGGGAACGTGGACGCGGTCAAAGCTGGCGCGCAGACCTTGCGCGGGATGGCGGCAGACATCATCGCCGACCAGGCCAAGGTCAAGCAGGAAGCGGATACCGCCTGGGACCAGGGTGATCATGTGACCGCGGTGCGCAAGTATGCCGATTGGTTGCTCCCGGTCATTGGCCCTGTGCTCGATTCCGCGGCCGACAAGGCGCAGCAGGGACGGATCTGGCGCGCGGCGGGGGAATCGCTCGGCTTGGGCGCGTCGTTGTTTGGCCCGCAAGCGCTCCAAAATGCCCGCGTGAAGGTTCCCGCAGTGGCCAATGCACGTAATCCGATAGAGGCGGCGGCTGTCGACTTTGGCCGACAACAGGGTGTGCCGATCGATGCGGCGACCGCGACCGGCAACCCCTTTATTCGGAACGTCCAAAAAGGCACCGGTAATACCCCACTGGGAAGCCTCCCCGCCATGCGGATGCAAGGGGCACAATCCGAGGCCTTGGAAGGCGTCGGACGGAACCTCGCGCAACAAGCCCGCGGCGCGGCATCCACACCAGAAATGGCCGGATCGGCGATTGCTGAACAGCTGCAGGGAAAAATAGAAGCGCATGCGCAATATGCCTCCCATGCGTATGACGCGCTCGACAAGATCGCGGCTGATCCGAAGAATATCGTCACCGTACAGACCGGAATAAAACAGGTGCCTACCGGCGTACTTGATGCACAAGGTGCTCCGATCGTGAACGCCGTCCCGATTACTGAGAAGATCGCGATTCCCGTGGATTTGCGGGCGGTTCGGGCGGGCTTGCGTCCACTCTACGATCAGATTGCGCGGGCACTCCCCATCACCCAGCAGCAGGCGTCGGCCGGATTTCAAGCGCTGAGTAATATTGTCAAAGGACGCGACTACGAACCACTTTTGCAGACCGAACGCGACCTCGGCGCCCTAAAGGAAATTGCGCGCGGTGCCGATCTGCCTGAATTGCGCACGATCAGTCAAGGCCTTGGCGCGCAAGGGGTCACGAAGTTACAAACCGCCATTGACGCCGCCGCGGCAAAGGCTGGACCGAAAGCGCTTCAAGCGTTGAAGGACGGTCGGGCTGCGACCGCAGAAAAGTTCAAGACCGCGGACGTCTGGAAGGGGATCAGCGATGAGCCGGTGCGCGCCTTCCGAGCGGTGACAGCGGCACAGGATGCGGGCATTGAACAACTGCGGGCAATTAAATCCCAATCGCCTCTGTCTATTTCACAGATTGCCCGCGCCTGGATTGACCAGCAATTAACGAAAGCGACTAGTGAGGGTGCCTTTCAACGGGCACAACGATTGCAGAATACCTGGAATGAACTCGGGCCGGAAACGAAAAAGATTCTGTTTCCACAGAAGGGGCAAGTCACTGCCCTTGATAATTATTTTCGACTTGCGCGGATGATCGCGGAGAATCCGAATCCGAGCGGCACGGCGCTCACGCAAGCCTCATTAGCAACGATGGGCGGGTTATTTGTCGCTCCACTCTCGACGGCCACCGCCATTGGCGGAACCGGCGCCTTGTCTGCGATTCTGAATAGTCCAAAGGCGACGCGACTCTTTACGAAGGGGACGACGCTGGTCCTCGGGCCTGGGAAAGTTTCCACGGCCGCGCGTGCGTTAGGGCTCGCTGATGTATTGTCGGCGATGCGTGAGGCGGGGGTCGCAGGTCAAGCCGTGCCGGCCTCGGCAACAGCAGATCCAGCAGATAGGCCAGGCCCACCATGACCAGACACGCGATGACCATGACGAGGAATGCCCGCTCTGTGCGTTCGACACGCTGCTTCCAGCGCCGCCAATACATCAGCGCTGAGTGTATCATTCGGAGGGCATCATGGCCGCGACTGGTTTCCTGAATCCACACCAGCAATTCTTCGATGACGACGGGGATCCACTCGCCGGCGGCTTCATCTACACCTACACGGCTGGCACCTCGACGCCGGTCGCGACGTATTTCGCCAGCGATCTCTTGCCGGGCTCCGAGAATACGAATCCCATCGAGCTGGACTCGGCGGGCCGATGCATCATCTATCCGCCCACACCGGCCGGATTGAAGATCATCGTGAAGGATGCGAATCTCCTCACGGTCTACACCCAGGACAACGCCTCGCCAGCGGCGGTTGCCTCGTGACACCCACGGCCTATTGGGTCTATTGGACCGTGGCTGGCGTCGTCGCGCTGACGCCGATCTATGGGTTGCTCTATCTCATTTGGCGCGCGGTCGCACGCTGACCAGAGGGTTGGATGGGTGACGCCAGACCGGTTTCGGCGCATGAATGACCCCGTGTTGCGGTCAGAATTCGAGGATCGCTTGGACTCGTTCAAAGTGGCGCTCCATTCGGAAATCCTTCGGGCGAATGAGCACCAGGATGAACAGTTCAACGCGGGCTTCGTGAATCTCAGGACGACGGTCGAGACTGGATTCGACACGATTCGCGATGATTTGCGGAACAACCTCAAGAACTATGTGCCGATGGACGTCTTCAACGCGCGCATCTCGCCCGTGCAGGCGATTGCCTATGGTCTCGTGGGGCTCCTGATGGCGTTGATGTCGGGCCTCTTGACACTGGCGATGTGGAAGGGAAGCGGGGGCCATTGACGAATGCGCGAGACGGCGTGCATCCGGCACTCTTGGCGCGGATCGATAAGATTCTGCCGGCGCTGGCGCTCTGGGGCCATCCAATGCTGATCCTCGAAGGGGTCAGGACCGCCGAGCGGCAGGCGATCCTCTATGCACAAGGGCGGACGGCGCCCGGGGCGATCGTGACGCAATGTGACGGCCTGAAGACGAAAAGCCACCATCAGGTGCATGCGGACGGATTCGGTCATGCGGTCGATTGCGTGTTTCTCGTGGATGGGCAACCGAGCTGGAATCCCGCGTTACCCTGGGCGGTCTATGGCGCGATGGTCATCGCGGAAGGGTTGATCTGGGGCGGATCCTGGCATCACGGTCTCATCGATCTCCCCCATGCGGAATGGCCAGATGCGACGGGTGTGCCGGTATGACGCCCGCCGATAAGCTCGCGACCCTGACGCTGACCTTTCTCTTCGGCTGGGCCATTTTCATCGTCGTGAGCGCCTGTCTCTTGATCGCGGCTGGACTTGGATAAGACTATGAAATATTTCATTTTGAATGCGCCAATCTATTCGGGGAAGGCTGGGATATGGGTCATGGTCAAGTCTCTGCATAAGCAGGATGACAGCACGGTGACCGTTGAGGGGTTCAACGACCTGATCCTGTCGGTGCAACCGAGCGGGATCTGGGAATGGCGGCCACTCGGGACGGCCGGCAACTATGAGCGAGCCACACTGAACGGGTCGATCATCGTGTTCGACCCCTCCACACAGGCGCCGTTCGCCTATCCGATCCTGTCCTCGGTGGTGTGAT
>NZ_SCTN01000130.1 GCF_004297345.1 Aquabacterium sp.
TGAACTTGCGCAGGTCTTCAATGTTGGCAGCGTCGTTGGCGGCCTGCATGCGGATGAAAATCATCTTGGCAGTGCGCGTGAAGCCTGCAGCATCAAAACCAGCAGGGATCTCGGACGTGGCCGCACCAGAAGCCACGGCAGCGACACCTGCCGCAGCGGGCTGCGACATCGCTTCACGGTACATCGGCGTACTGGCCTGCGAAACGCCCTGGTCTGCGTAGGGCGCACCCGCACCGGCCAGTTGAGGGCCTGTCGCAGGCGCGGCGCCCTTGAAGCGGCGCATCAGCCAACCGATGACCATGAAGGCCGCCAGGGCGACCAATGCCATGGTCATGAAGTTGCCGAAGGCCTCACCCATGCCGAAATGGCTCATCAGGGCGGCAATACCCAAGCCAGCGGCGATGCCGGCAATAGGCCCCAACCAGGAGCGCTTGCCCGGTTGCGCAGCAGGCGCAGCCGGTTGAGCTGGCGCCGCTGCGTTGGACTGCTGACCTGGCTTGACAGCCTGATTGGGCGCGGCGTCTGGCGCATGGGGCTGCTTGGCCGGCATCTGGCGCTGCATGCCGCTGGCACGCCCGCCGCCCAGGCGCTTGGCCTCCACGTCCATGGGCGCGGACACCATGCCCACACCAGCCAACACCACGGCCAAGGCCGTCAAACCGTTCTTCCAGTTCATGGAATTTTCTGTCCTTACCCCGAAGCGGAGTCGTTGCAAACACGCGCATTGTGCGCGTCTGCCCGGTATCTGGGGGCTGCCCCATCGAATTCAACGGTCCTTGACAAATGGCCACGGTAGAGATAATGGCGCCATGAGCACCCCTTCCCCCGCCACGCCAACGTCAGCCGACGCCTTCAGCAACCTGCCGCTGAGCCCCTCCATGCAGGAGAACCTGCAAGCGCTGGGCTACCTGGCCATGACCGCGATCCAGGCCGCCAGCCTGCCCCTGACCCTCGCGGGGGACGATCTGATCGCCCAAGCCAAAACCGGCAGCGGCAAGACTGCGGCCTTCGCGCTGCCCATGCTGCACCGCCTCAACGGCGCCAGCATGGCTGTGCAAGGCATGGTCATGTGCCCAACACGCGAACTGGCCGATCAGGTCGCGCAGGAAATCCGCCGCCTGGCTCGCTTCGAACCCAACACCAAGGTGCTGACGCTGTGCGGCGGCGCCACCATGCGCCCTCAGATTGAAAGCCTGGCACACGGCGCGCACATCGTGGTGGGCACGCCTGGCCGCCTGATGGACCACCTGGAGCGCGGCACGCTGGATCTCTCCGGCTTGCAGACCCTGGTGCTGGACGAGGCCGATCGCATGCTGGACATGGGCTTCCACGATGACATCGTCGCCGTGACACGCCAATGCCCCAAGAAGCGCCAGACCCTGCTGTTCTCGGCCACCTACCCGGAAGGCATCGCCAAACTGAGTGCGCAATTTCTGCGTTCGCCCAAGGAGGTCAAGGTTGAAAGCACGCACGATGGCCGCAAGATTCGCCAGCTCTGGGTTGAAGTGGATCACGGCACGCGCCTGGACGCCGTGTCGCAACTGCTGTTGCACTATCGCCCCGCCAGCACCATCGCTTTTTGCAACACCAAGCAACAATGCCGCGACCTGGTCGAGGTGCTCACGGCCCATGGCATCGAGGCCATTGCCCTGCACGGCGACCTGGAGCAACGTGACCGCGACCAGGTCCTGATCCAGTTTGCCAACCGCAGCGCCTCGGTGCTGGTGGCCACCGACGTGGCCGCGCGCGGCCTGGACATCGCCCAGCTGGAGGCCGTCATCAATGTGGACGTCACCCCCGACCCGGAGATCCACATCCACCGCATTGGCCGCACCGGCCGCGGGGATGCAGAAGGCCTGGCGCTGAACCTGGCCAGCATGGACGAGATGGGCCGCGTGGGCAACATCGAGCTGCTGCAAAAACGCGAGTCCAAATGGCAAAAGCTGGACGAGCTGGCCCCTGCCAGCAAGGAGCCGCTGCAACCGCCCATGGTCACCATCCAGATCCTGGGCGGCAAGAAGGAAAAGATCCGCCCGGGTGATGTGCTGGGCGCGCTCACGGGCGATGCCGGCCTGCAGGGCAGCCAGATCGGCAAGATCAAC
>NZ_SCTN01000131.1 GCF_004297345.1 Aquabacterium sp.
CCCGCAGGCTCAATGGCCAATGGGAAGTCACCAGCAGCGAAGGGCTCTATCGCGCCAAATCCCTGGTCGTGGCCAGCGGCTATAACAACATCCCCCAGATACCCAATTGGCCGGGGCAGGATCAGTTCCAGGGCCGCATCCTGCACAGCAAGCACTACCGCAACGGTGCGGCGCTCAAGGACAAGGACGTGCTGGTTGTCGGCCTGGGCAACTCGGGCGGAGAGATGCTGATCGACCTGCATGAACACGGTGCCCGGCCCTGTATCGCCGTTCGCAGCCCCGTCAACGTGATTCCGCGTGAGGTCATGGGCGTCCCGTTCCTGACCATGGGCATCCTTCAACGCAACCTGCCCGCTCGATTGGTCGACAAACTCAACGCGCCGATCACCAATGCCATCATCGGCGACCTGCGTCCCTACGGCATCCGGCGTCCGGCCGAGGGCCCGGTCACACAGATCCGCGAGCAAGGGCGCGTGCCCTTCATTGACGTAGGCACCATCAAGCTCATCAAGGAGGGGCTCGTCACCGTCTACCCCAACATCGAGTGCCTCACGCCCTCAGGCGTGATGTTCGTGGATGGACGCCAGCGAGACGTTGACGCGATCGTGCTGGCTACCGGCTTCAAGCCCGCCGTTCACCACTGGCTGCACGCCCCCGGCGCACTGGACGATCAAGGCACGCCTCGCTCCAGTGGCGAAGTCGTCTCCGGGCAAGACCTCTACTTCTGCGGCTTCTACATTTCGCCGACGGGCATGCTGCGAGAAATCGCCCTGGAGGCGCAGGACATCAGCGAGCACATTGCCCGGGTGAAGTAAGGACTGCCAGGGCTGGCGCGTGCAAAATGCCAGCCCAAGGAGGGGTGAGTCTCGCTGTGCCCAGCAACGCGCGCCCTGGCGCGCACTAAAGCGATATCAAGCACCTGACACGATATCCGAACCAGCCACATGCCGTGCTGGCTCGGCATACCACCGCGCAGGCGGCACCACCTTGGCCTCGCCCGGGTCCAACACATAGTGCGGTGACATGATCTGCACACCGTACTCGTTGAACACATCCTGGATATTGGCGTGCAGCGTGGCCAGCACCTCGGCACGCGGCCTGGGCTCCTGCGGGATGGCCTGGCATACCAGGCGGTACTCAGGGTAGTAGTCAGACAAGGCCGTCTGGAACACTGTCGGCGCAGGATCGGCCAGCACACCCGGCGTGCGGTGCGCGGCTTCAATCAACATGGCATGCACCTGCCGCCACGGTGTGTCGTAGCCAATGGTCACCACGGTATCGACCACATAACCCGCGCCTTTCACTGCGCGGGAGTAGTTCTTCGTGGCACTGCCCACGATCAGGGAGTTGGGCAAGGTGATCTCTTCGCCCAGGCCTGTGCGGATGCGGGTGTTGAACGCCCCGATACTGACCACCGTACCCTCATGTTCGCCAATGCGCACATACTCGCCTTTGCGCAGCATGCTCGAGTAGGTCAGGATCATGCCGCCGGCCACCTGCCCCACAAAGCTGGAGGCCCCCATGGACATCATCAAACCGATCAACACCGACATGCCCTTGAACGCCTCTGTCTGCGCACCTGGCAAGTAGGGATAGGCCATCGCCAAGGCAAACAGCCAGATCAACCAGGTGGCAATGCGCCGGGTTGGGCCGGCCGATTCCTGTGCCATCCAGTGCACACCGACATGCCCCTGCTCCACACGCTCGAAGAAGGAACCCAGCGCCCCAACCACCGCGCGTGCGATCAACAAGATCAGCACGGCCACCAACAAGCCCGGCACTGCACCGATGATGCCCATGGCCAGCTTGCTCGCCACGGACACCAGATAGGCATGCAGACCTTCGCCCCATGGCCGGGTGTAAGGAAAGCGCTGCAGGGAAAAGCTCACCCAGGCATAAGCCACCAGCAAACCAAGCGCCCAACGAAGGCTCAGATCCACGGCGCGAATGGCCGACACAATGCGGCCACGGCGCAGGATCTCCGTCGCCCCGGCACCCAGGGCGGCCGTCTTGCGCTCAACAAACTGCAGCAGGGCTGACAACAAACGCTTGCGCACAAAGCCTGCGGCGGCATACAGCACAACAGCCAGCACGGTCGCCCCGGCAACCAGGGCCATGCTGATCAGCAAGTGATGGGTATCTCGGGCTTCCTGCGTGGCCTTGATGCTTTGCTGCAAAGCCAGTACGGTGCGCGCCGTGAGCTTGTCCAGCGTGTCACCGGCAAGTGGGTCCACATCGTCTGGCGAGAGGATCACCGTCATCAGCTCATCCACAAAGATCAACTGCCCTTGCGGTGTCGCCTTGACGGAGACGACACCCGGCCCGCCCAAGTCCAGTGCCTGCTGGATATTGACCATGGACCGCCGCGCCCGCTCCTGCGTTGACATGCCCAGATAAGGCACGCGGAAACTCAACACGGTGCGGTTGAACACCACCACGGACGCGTCCGGTGCATCATTCGACGGGGCGTTGACCAAGGGGGGGTGCGCCGTGCCGGACGGCGCATCACAAACGCCATGCAACGGCACCATCAATACCAAAGCCAGCACGCCATGCAAGCCAGCCTGCTTCGCGCTACGCCACAACAATCTGAACATGATCCCAGTGCCTCATCCGACTTTCAGCGTGATGGGTCACTCTAACATCGCATACTTGCGCGCGCCCCGCGCATGGCGCACTACGATCTGTCTCCCATGAACCAGCCCGTTCTGTACTCCTTTCGACGCTGCCCTTACGCCATCCGAGCCCGACTGGCCTTGCGCTGCGCTGGCGTGCCTTATGAATTGAGGGAGGTGGCCTTGCGCAACAAGCCAGCGGACATGCTGGCGCTGTCCCCAAAAGGCACCGTCCCTGTATTGCGCCTGCCTGATGGCCAGGTGCTGGAACAAAGCCTGGACATCATGCGATGGGCACTGAGCCAGGCCGATCCACAAGGGTGGCTGACCCACGCGCCACTGGACGAGATGCTGGAGCTGATTGATCTCAACGACAGACAGTTCAAACCGCTGCTGGACCGCTACAAATACCCGGAGCGCCATCCGGATCAACATCGCGACTGCTACCGTCAACAGGCCATGGACACCATGCTGCTGACTTTGAACCAGCGCTTGCTACGCCATCGACATCTGTGCGCTTCCAACCCCTGTCTGGCTGACATGGCCATCGTGCCCTTCGTGAGGCAATTTGCGCAAGTGGATCGTGAATGGTGGGATGCCTGCGAGCTGCTCGCGCTGCGCCACTGGCTGAACGCGCTCACCAGCAGCGAACTGTTCGAGGCCGTGATGGCCAAACCCGATGGCAACTGATCACCAGCGCGAACGGTGATCTTCCGTCACGCCCAACAGGTTCTCGACCCGCATTGGCGCGCTGTCTGCACAACGGCGCACCGTGCCATGAAACGTACCCACAGGCTGGATGTAGTAACTCGCGGCAATGAAGATATCCCGGTCATCCTGGCGAGCACCCTCTGGGGTGAACATCAGATCCAGCAAGCCGTCTTCCGTGCAGACTCGCCACGGAGACAGCGGCTCATTCTCATTGAAGTCGAAGTGAGCGGCGGCAAGCGGGATCAACTCCCCATCCAGCCACAGCACATTCTCCTGGCCACCAAAATAGCCCTGCTGCAGGTTGAAGCCCACGCGCTGGCTGTGCGCGCAGGCCCAACGCCATGAGGTATCTCGCGCCAGCAAGCCATTGGAGCTGTCCAGGCAAGCCACAGCCTGCCCCAGATCCCAGCGCTGCTCATCGACCTCCACCCAGCCCCGCACCGGCAAGGCACTGGACTTCTGCGTGGCATGCGCCACGCCGCCCTCAATCGGGCCCACAGCCAGCAAGAACGGCGCAGACTGGCCAAGCGCCATCTCGACTTGCAGACTCATGGCAGGCGTACTCACACGCAGGGCCATGATGTCACCCTGTTCATGGACGAGCGACAAAGATGCACCCGGCCCCCTGAACCGCGCTTCGGCGCCCTGCACAGGTTGGTCAGAGACACCACCCGACAAGCCAGGCAAACCGTCTTGCGCCCAATCCGCGATCACGCGTTTACGCAAACGATCAAAGACGTAGGCGAAGGCCGTGACACTCCAGCCCAGATCCACGATGGCCACGCCGATGAAGAGCTCCTGAGAGCCAATGCCCACGTACTGCCAGCGCTTGTGATGAAAACGCTTCCACAGGTTGGAGCGGCTGTGACTGCCTTGCAGGCCGGACCAATCGATCTCGTCTATGCGCCCGGCATAGCGGCCATGCAAAGGCTCGCCCGATGCCACCACACGGCGAGGTACATGCGGCAGCGTCTTCAATTGAAGCGCCGCGACAGTCATGCCGCAGCCTCGGCCTTGAGTTGATGGCGACGCCATTGCGCAGGAGCCAGCCCCGTCCAGGCGCGGAAAGCCCGCGTGAAGGCGCTTTGCTCGGAATAGCCCAGCAACAAGGCGATCTCGGCCAGATCCAGCTTGGCGTCACGCAGATGGCCTTCAGCCAGATGCTGGCGGGTGTTGTCCAGCAGCTGCTGAAAGCTGGTGCCCTGCTCTGACAAACGCCTCTGCAAGCTGCGCGGACTGGTGTGATGGGCCTGAGCCAGCGCAGCCAGCGATGTCTTGCCTTCGCGGATCAAAGGCACCAGCGTCTTGCGCCAGGCATCCACGATGGCGGGCACGGCCGCTACTTGCTGCAGCAGGGCTTCGGCTTGTTGATCCAGCAAGGACAACAAGGCTGGATCTGACTTGCGCAGCGGCAAAACCAGGTATTCATGCGCGAACACCAGTTGCGTCACAGGCGAGCCAAACACCACCTGGCCACCAAAGAAGTCCTCATAAGGCTGCGTACTCTCGGGTGCCGGATTGACAAAGCTGACCGACTTCACCGGCCAGTAGCGCCCGGTCATGTCACGCACCAGTTGCACCACCGAGGCGATGGCTGTCTCGTCAACCAACGCCCCCGGGCGCCCCCGCTCAACGCCCCACTCGATCACCACACCCTCGTCCGTCGCCGAGATCGTCGCTGGATTGGCGTCATAAACCGAGGTGTGATAACGCTCCAGGCGTTGCATGGCCTCGGCCAATGTCCCGCAAGCCAGCGCGGCATAGCCCACCACGCCAAAATGCCGGGCACTGATGCCTTCCGCAATGCGCAAAGCCAGCGCTGGCCGATTTTCCAGGGCATCAACCCGGCGCAGCCAGGTCTGCCAATCACTCATGGGAATGAAATGCTGCGACTGATCCGGACGCGGCGCGCCCAGCACCTGCACAGGGTCAAGCCCCTGCTTTTCCAGGTACTCGTACAAAAGCAATGCGTACGAAGATGCAACGCGGTTTTCGGCCATGGGTACTTCACCAAGCGTGACCCTTGATGATGCCAAGCGAAAGCCCTATTGCCCATTCGGGCTACACGGGATCTGACATGCGTTAATTTGGCGTAAATCGTCAAGAAACTGTCCACAAAGATCAAGCCAGAAATGTTCACACCCGTCAGGATGATGGGGCTCATGTCCGGATTAGCGATGCACGACCTCGATACCCTCTACGCCTTGGCCAGTACCTGGATCAACCAGACCGACCTGAAAGACTGGTTGCTGGTGCTCCTGTCTCCCGTGTTTTTTGTGACGGTGGCCATTGAATGGCTGCGCTTTCGCCGCTCGGACAAGCAGCGCGCTACGCCCATCTACGACCTGCGCGACTCGATGGACAGCATGACGCTGGGCGGTGTCTACACCTTTCTGGACGTGCTCATCGTGGTCACGCTGGTGATGCCAGTCATGGTTTGGGCCTACCAGTACCGCCTGACCACCATCGACATCACCCCGTGGACCTTCGCTGCGCTCTACCTGGGCGTGGAGTTCTGCTACTACTGGTTCCACCGCGCCAGCCACCGCATCCGCTGGTTCTGGTGCGCCCACGTGGTGCACCATGCCTCCGAGCACATGAACTTCACGACCGCCATGCGCCAGAGCTGGCTCTACAGCTTTGCGGGCAACTGGCTGTTCTACACGCCCATGGTGCTGATTGGCTTCGAACCACGCTGGGTGCTGTTTGCCTTGTCGCTGAACCTGGCTTACCAGTTCTTCGTGCACACGCAGTGGATCAACAAGCTGCCTGCGCCGATTGAATTCATCTTCAACACGCCCTCGCACCACCGCGCCCACCACGGCCGCAACCCCGCCTACATCGACAAGAACTACGGTGGCACCCTGATCGTGTTCGACCGCCTGTTCGGCACCTTCGTGCCCGAGACCGAAGCCCCCGATTACGGCCTGGTGCGCCAGGTTCACAGCCACAACCCGATCTGGCTGACCATCCACGAATGGGTGGCCATGGTCCGTGACATGCTGCGCCCCGGCCCCCTGAATCAGCGCCTCAAACACCTTTGGGCGCCACCGGAGTGGGAGCGAGGCGCCGGTACGCGGGATAATCCCCCCCATGCACCCGAACGCTCTTCTCGACCTCAGCACGCAACTCGTCCGTGAGGTTCTCAAGCTCGACGCCCCGGCCGACAGCATCGTTTCCTACTTTTTCCGCCAGCACAAAGCCCTGGGCCAGCGGGAACGCCACGCCCTGGCCGAGACGGCCTACGCCGTGCTGCGCCAGCGTCTGCTGTGGGCTCACCTGGCCCAATCCGGCCACGGCCCGATGGAGCGCCGCCTGGTGCTGCTGGCCTGGCAAGGTCAGCCCCATGTGCTGAAAAACGGCATCACGACCGATGAAGGCCAGTGGCTGGAACGCACAGCCACCATCGACCGCAGCACACTGCAAGACAAGCTGCGCCACAACCTGCCCGACTGGATCTCCAACAGCTTGCGGCAGCAACTGGGCGAAGAAGAGTTCTGGAAGCTGGTTGAGACCTTCTCGGCCGGCGCCCCGCTGGACCTGCGCGTCAACCCGATCAAAGCCAAACGCGAAGCCGTGCTGGAAGCGCTGGTGGCAGCTGGCATCCCCGCGGTGCCGACTCCCTTTGCCCCCACCGGCATCCGCATCGAAGGCAAGCCTGCCTTGCAAAAAATGGCGCTCTACACCGAAGGCCATGTGGAAGTGCAGGACGAAGGCAGCCAGTTGCTGGCCCTGCTGACCGGCGCCAAACGCGGCGAGATGGTGGTGGACTTCTGCGCTGGTGCCGGCGGCAAGACCCTGGCCCTGGGCGCCATGATGCGCAACACCGGCCGCCTCTACGCTTTTGACGTGTCCGGCCACCGCCTGGAAAACCTCAAGCCACGCCTGGCACGCAGCGGGCTGTCGAACGTGTATTCCACGCAGATCGCCCATGAAAACGACGAGCGCATCAAGCGCCTGCGCGGCAAGATCGACCGCGTGCTGGTGGATGCGCCCTGCTCCGGCCTGGGCACCCTGCGTCGCAACCCGGATCTGAAGTGGCGCCAGAGCCCCAAGGCCATCGAGCAATTGCAGGCCAAGCAGACCGCCATCCTCAACAGCGCAGCACGTTTGCTCAAGCCCGGTGGCCGCCTGGTTTACGCCACCTGCAGCCTGATGCCAGCCGAAAACGAAGTGATCGCCAATGCATTCACAGCCGAGCACCCGGATTTCGTCCTGCTGGACGCACGTGAGAAGCTGGAGCAAGCGGGCGTGACGCAGGCTGAATCGCTGGTCACGGAAGCGGGCCACCTGAGACTGTGGCCGCATCGCCATGCCACCGACGGTTTCTACGCCGTGGCATGGGAGAAGAAAGCCTGACGCTTCAGGCCTTCTTCCCGGGGGAAGCCTTTAGAACAGGCTTTCCTTCACGTAGATGACGTCATTGGGTTGCAGCTTGTCGTTCATGTCAGGCTGGATCACCTGGACCTGACCAGACGCATCACGGCGGTGCACGCGGATGCCGCGCTGCGTACCACGCAGCGTCAAGCCACCGCCAGAGGCCAGCGCCTGCAACACAGTCATGTCACGTTGCAGCAGCAAGTTGCCGGCACGTTGCACTTCACCGTAGATGTAGATCTGAGGTGCACGGTCAACC
>NZ_SCTN01000132.1 GCF_004297345.1 Aquabacterium sp.
GGCCGTCGGCGCTGCCATCGGCGTTCTGCGGAGACCAATCACCCAGGCCGCTCAAGGGCGCATCGTTGACGATGGTCTCGGGCATCACGCCGTTTTCCATGGCCGCGGCGTACAGGAAGGGCTTGAAGCTGGAGCCGGGCTGACGCCAGCCTTGCGTTACGTGGTTGAACTGGTTGGATCGGAAATCGAAACCACCAACCAGTGCGTGCACTTCGCCGTCATTTGGGTTGAGTGCGACCAGGGCGCTTTCAGCCTCGGGCCACTGCGTGAGCGTCCAGTCCTTGCCTTGCTGAAACAGGCGCACCACCGAACCACGTTGGATCTTGAGTTCGGCGCTGGCTTTGGCTGTCAGGCCGGGCTGAGCCTGGCGCAGGCCTTTCCCGGAGATCGTCACCACTTCGCCGGAGGCCAGCACGGCCACGACCTTCTTGACCCCAGCTTCGGTCACGATGGCCACGCGCAAGGCCTCGTCGTCGTTGTAGTCGATCAGGGCTTGGGAGACGGCTGGGTCGGTGTCGTCCAGGCTGTCATCCAACTCTTCGTGGTCTTCCGGGCCGCGCCAGGCCATCTGCAGTTCACGGTCAATCAGAGTCTTGCGCACGGCCTTGTAGGCAGCCTGCTGTTCGTTGGCACGCAAGGTGGTCACCACCTTCATGCCGGTGCTGTAGGCCTCTTCACCGTAGCGGGCGTAAACCTGGGCGCGGGCCATCTCGGCCACGTACTCGGCGTGGACTTCCATGTCACCGGGCGCTCGCACACCCAGCTTTTCCGCTTTGGCCGCTTCGTATTGCGCATCGTCGATCACGCCTTGACCATGCATGCGCATCAGCACCACCAGTTGGCGCGCGCGGGCGCGCTCGGGGCTGCGAATCGGGTTGGCGTTGGCCGGGTTCTGCGGCAGGCCGGCGAGCATGGCGCACTCTGCAGGCGTGAGGGCGCTCAGTGGCTTGCCGAAATAGGTCTGAGCCGCTTCCGCAAAGCCGTAGGCACGCGCACCCAGGTAGATCTGGTTCATGTAGAGCGCCAGGATCTGGTCCTTGCTCAACTCGTGTTCGATCTTCAAGGACAGCAAGGCTTCCTTGAGTTTGCGGCTGATGGTTTTTTCCCGCGTCAGGAAGAAGGTGCGGGCGACCTGCTGGGTGATGGTCGATGCGCCTTGCGTGCGGCGATGCGTCAAGTTGGCCACGATGGCGCGCAGCACGCCGATCATGTCGATGCCGGGGTGCTCGTAAAAGCGCGCGTCTTCAACTGCCAGCAAGCTGTCGCGCATCAGTTTTGGGATCTGATCGAAGGGCAGGTATTGGCGTTTTTCATTGCCAAAGCCGCCGATCTCCACACCATCTGCCGTGTACACGCGCAGCGGCTGCTTGGGTTGGTAATGCGCCAAGCCACTGGTGTCTGGCAACTGGGGATAGAGCACGACGATGGCCAGCAGCAGAGCGAGCAATCCCAGCGCTGCACCACCTGCAGCCATCCATAGACCTTTCACCCAAAGCGGCCGATCAGCCCATGTCGTGGCGGGCGGGGAAACGTCTTCGATCTTCTCGGACATGCGCAAACCTTGTGGAGCAGCGCCCCGCTACAGCCGGGGCAGAGCGAAGGATTATGGCCCTTACGCCAGTGCTTGCTGCGTCAGGCAGGTGACGGACTGTGTCTGTACATATTTGGCGTTATGGCCAGCAATCCGATGCTCGAATCGATTTGGTGTTTATTTGGATATCTGTCTTTTCAAAATAGCTGTTAACCAAATCGGGTGAAAGGACAAACCCAGCCGACCTGGCAGAACTTACCCCCCTGCAGTTAAGTGTTTAGGCCAGGTTGGGGGCGGGACGACCCCTGCACCCCTGGTTGCTCATTCACGCTGTTCGCCAAACTAAATATCAACGATTAATCGATCGTTGGCATCCGATGCGCGGATGTCTGACTTGAACGGAGCGAGAGACATGAGCAAAAAGACTACACGCAAGTACATGCTTGCCCTTCCTTTGACAGCTATAACCCTGGCGGTTAGTTCGGCATATGCCGCACCCGTGGTCGGTCCATCCGACTTGTCGTTCTACGACGCCACGCCGGTTGCCGGCGGCAACCATGGCGATCTGATCGCCTATCGCTCGACCACGGTCAACGTGGGCGACGACACCTTGGGCACCAAGGCCTGGACGGTGAAATACCAGTCCACCAACTCCAAGGGCACCTCCAACGTGGTGACCGGCACGGTGATCGTGCCGACAGATGCCTGGACGGGCGCTGGTCCTCGTCCCATCATGTCCTATGCCGTGGGTACCCATGGCCTGGCTCAACCTTGCGCGCCTTCTTTCCAGCTCAACAAGGGCACTGACTATGAGGCTGCCAACATCCGTGCAGCGCTGAAGGCTGGCTACGCCGTGCTGGTGTCTGACTATCAGGGCTACACCAACAACTCGGTTCCGACCTATCTGGCTGGTGCTTCGCAAGGTCATGCCGTGCTGGACATTGTGCGTGCCGCCACCCAGTTGACTGACGCAGGCTTGACGGCCACTGCCAAGACCGTGATCTGGGGTTACTCGCAAGGCGGCCAGTCGGCTGCCTGGGCTGGCCAACTCAAGAGCACCTACACGCCCAGCATGAACCTGGTGGGTGTGGCCGCAGGTGGCGTGCCAGCTGACTTCGTGACGACCGCTGATGTGCTGGATGGCAGCGCAGGTGCCTCTTTCCTGTTCGCCGGCATCATCGGCCTGTCGCAGGAATATCCTGACCTGATCCCGATCAACAGCCTGACCAACCCAGTTGGCCAGACCACGATTGCCCGTGGCAAGACCGAGTGCGTGTTCGAAGCCCTGTTCGACCTGATGAACCACAACCTGGCCGAGTACACGCTCAACAACCAGTCACTGCATCAGATCGAGATCAATACGCCTTCGACCGTGACGGCCATGAAGGCGCAGGACCTGGGTGGCGACAAGGTCTCCGTGCCGCTCTACCAGTACCACGGTCAGGCTGACGAGTTCATCCCGCTGAACCAGGCTTATCTGCTCAAGCGCAAGTACTGCGCCAAGTTCTCGGACGTGACCTTTGATCTGTTCCCCAGCGAACACATCGCCACGCAGTTCCAGGGCGCCAAGTACGCACTGGGCTGGTTGGGTGATCGCCTTGCCGGTACGGCCACCAAGGGCTCTTGCAGCTCGACCTTGCCTGATCCGGTGTCGACGGCCAATCCTGGTGGCGGCAACTTCATCGTGTCGCTCAAGTCCTGGCCTCTGACGGCCAGCGTTGGCCTGAAGACCCTGGCTCAGACGGTGTACATGCCTGCAGCCTCGTCATTCACGGCCGATACCGACATCACAGCCAAGACGCTCAAGGGTTCCCTGTTTGTGCCTGACTTCAAGCAATCGCTGAAGATCCTGGGCATTGGCTCGCAAGTCGGCATGCGCATCACACCTGTGGGCGACACCACCGGTACGGCCACGCTGGACAACAACGGCATCCTGAAGGTGCATGGTGCGGCTTACGCCGACATCACCATCACGTCGCTGTCGGGCATTCCCTTTGGCGATTGCAAGACGCAGACGCCCGTCAAGTTCCCGCTGGATTTCGAAGGCCCCGTCTCTTCGCTGGGCAATGGTGGCCTGACCTTCACTGGTTCGACCAGCTTCCCGATGATCAAGGGTTGCATCATCTCCGGCATCCTGTCGGCCTTCATGTCCGGCAGCGGTCAGACCTATTCGTTCACCGTGGCGCCTCCCGCCCCGGTTCGCTATTGATCTGACGATCTGACTTGAGGTGAGTGAATGTGTGGCCCGTTGCCTGTGGCGGCGGGCCACGCAGACGCCAGATATGGCTTGATGTAGACGAAGATGAGGTGGTGAAAATGGTTCATGTGCATGTTGCGCCGAACTCGAACAAAAGGCTCCTGATGATCTGCGTCGGGATCACCGTGGTCACGCTGGCCGTGACCTTGCTGGTGCGCACCCAGTTGCAAGGACGTGAGGTTGATGGCGATCGAATCACGCCAGCGCAAAGCAACACGGCAGCGGCGCTGGTCGCGCAGGGGGCTGCACCGTCGCCTGCTGCAATCGAGTCAACGCTGTCTGCTGACCTTCCCAAAGACCTGCCTGCTGCAGCGGCTCAGCAGACCGCCGCCGCCAACGAAATCAAGAAGCAGCCTGTGGTCAAGCCCATCACAGGCGAGATCAAGGAGCGGCCCGTATTCGTCTCCGAGATGGAGTGGGAGATGCTCAAGGCCGTGTCGCAGCAGCATGCCTCGCCTGAGAAAGAGCTCACGCGCATGGTGAACTTCCTGCGCTTTACCAAGCAGCTCGAACTGTGGGAGAGCATGCCCAAATCGGAAGATGCGGCCAAGCGGCAGATCGTGGCCAACGAGTTGCTGGAAGACCTGCCCAACCGAGTGCGCAATGGCGAGCTGGAGCTGGCCGATGCGCAGGGCAAGATGCGGGCGCTGGTGCAGGATGCCGAGTCGAATGACAAAGATCGTGCTCGCCGGATGGCGGCAGAGAACACGCGCCTGAGCGCTGTTGGCAAGAAGCTTTGAGCCCGGATTCCGGCGAGATGCCGGGTGTTGCTACGATGCCTGCCTGCATCGTCAACCCGAATTGATTCCGGAGTCCTTCATGAAAATCAGCGCCCTGTGTGCCGCGCTACCCCTCGTGCTTGCTGGTTGTGGGCATATGGCTGTACCTGTCTCTGCTGAGCTGTATCAGGGCAGGACGGGCGTGGTCGTGACCGCTTCCCACCGGCTGGATCAGACGTTCCTGTATTTCGTCTCTGGTGTCAACGTATCGTTTGACAACCAGACTCC
>NZ_SCTN01000013.1 GCF_004297345.1 Aquabacterium sp.
GCACCGATCCCCAAGCCGTGGCCGACACCTTGCATGATCTGGTACATGCCAAGCGCCCTTTGATCTTCCTGGGCAACGGCAGCCGCGATGCGCTGGCCAGCCCTGAGCGCCTGCAGGCCTTCACCGAGTTCGTGGATCGATTCGGCATCGCCGTGATGACCACGCCAGACGCCAAGGGCATCTTCCCGGAAACGCATGCCCTGTCACTGCGCAACTACGGCATCTGCGGCTGCGCCTGGCCCAGCCTCTACATGCACCCGGCCAACAAGGCCGATCAGTTCGACACCCTGCTGGTGCTGGGCTCCAGCCTGGGCGAACTGTCCACATCCGTCACGGCCTCGGCGCTCTACAGCCCATCGCTTGAACCGACGCAGCACTTCATTCAGGTGGACCTGAGCGCCGCCATCATCGGGCGCGACTTCCCCATCACGCGCGGCGTCGTCGCAGAGATCGGCGCCACGCTGGATGTGCTGTGCGACAAGGCCAGGCATCTGCATCCTGACCAGGCCAAGGTCGATGCCCGCAAGGCCGTGATCGATCAGATCAAATGCGATCACGCGCCGTGGGCTGATCCGGCCGGTCGCGACAGCGAAGCTGCGCCCGTCCACCCCGCCGCCATGATGCGCGTCATCGATGAACTGGTTCATGAAGGCCACATCTTCATCGATGCCGGCAACTGCGTGGGCTGGTCGCTCAACAACCTGGTGGTGGATCCGCCCGTGCGGTATCACAGTGCCTTGTCGATGGGACCCATGGGCTTTGCGGTCGGAGCGGTTATCGGCGGCAAGATGGCCGCACCTGATCTGCATCAGGTGGCCATCGTCGGCGATGGTGCCTTCATGATGCACGGCGCCGAGATTTCGACGGCAGCCCAACACCGCGTCGGCGCCATCTGGATCGTGCTGGACGACAACGACCTGGCAATGGTCAGCCAGGGCATGGCGCAACTGCTGCCACCTGCCGCCCAGTGGGACGACTACTACGCCTTGGGGCGCCCGGATCTGGCCAAGTTCGCCGAAGGCCTGGGCGCGCACGCCGTGACCATTGCGCCTGACCAAGGCACAGACGCCTTCCGTCAAGCCTTGAAGCAAGCACTGAGGGATGCCAATCAACACAAGCGGCCTCAGGTCATCGTGGTGCGCATCAATACCAAGGTGGCGCCGCCCTATGGCTGGCCTGTGCTGACCCCAGCCAACTGCGCCCCCACCCAGCCCTGCGGCTGCAAAGGCTGATCAGCCCGACGATCAGGGTGCCCGCTGCTTGAGGAAGGTCAGGTTGAAGGGCACGCTCAGGCTCGTTCGCTCGATGGTCAGCGGGAAGGGCTCGATGGGTGAGAGCAAGTGGAAGGCAGTTTGACTGCTCATATGAGCGCTCACCACGCCCTTGACGTGGGGCCGCATCGCAAACACCGTGTCAACAGGGACGTTCAGCGTAGGCGGCAACTCGCCGTTGATGGCCACATCCAGATCAACCGGGACCTCGGTCTTGACGGGCACCGTGATCTTCAAGGGCACTTGCAGCGTCACCGGCACCGACACCGGCATGCTGGGCAACCAAGAGCGCAAGGCCACTTGCATATTGAGCGTGGTCGATACCGGCACCATCTGCTCGACCGTCACCGAGGTGTCCACCGGCAGCGTGGTCTTGAGATGGGCCCTGGCCTGCAGGTGATCTGGCAACTGCACGGTCATCGTCTGTTTGACCGGGATCTTCACCAGCGGCCGCATGTCGATGCGCGTCTTCACGGGCGAGCTGACCTCGGCCATGGCCACCATGCCCTCAGGCAAACGCAAACGCACGGGCTGATGGTTCAGTGTCAGGCGCGCTTCCCAGTGCTCATAGAAATACCAGACCGACACGGCCATCAGCACCAGCCAAACCAGCAGCACGCCCCCACCCACCACAATCAGGGCCACGGGCTTGATCGGACGGTTCCAGCCCCTCGGTGGCTTGGTGATGGCACTCATGTCAATGCACCGCTTGGGCTCGTCAGCGCGCAGCCGTCTTGCGACGCGGCGCCAAAGTGACGTCTTCGAACGGCACGGTCAAGTCCAGCAATTCCAACCCGGCCTGCACCTTCTGCTGCGGAAAGCTCAGGCTGGCGCTGACCGGCGCCGTCAAGGGGATGTCCATCGCGCCATGCAAAGGCAAGCG
>NZ_SCTN01000133.1 GCF_004297345.1 Aquabacterium sp.
CCAGTTCGTTCACCAGATTGCCGACAAGCTCAAGGATGCGCCGCATCTCAAGTTGCTGATGGTAGGCGATGGCCCGACCTTCCCTGAGTTGCAGGCTTATGTGAAGTCACGGGGGTTGGACGAGCAGGTGATCATGACCGGGCGCGTGGCGCACGATGATGTGCCAGGCTTGTTGGCCGCGATGGACATGGCAGTGCTGCCCAGTGCGGGCGACTACACCTCGCCCGTGAAGCTGTTTGAGTTCATGGCGTGTGGCATCGCGCCGATTGCGCCGGATTTCGAGCCCGTGAAAGAAGTGCTCAAGGCGGATGAAACTGGCTGGTTCTTCAAGGCAGGCCAACTGGATGACGCCGTGCGCGCTGTGCTGGAGCGCAGTCAGGATGCCCAGGCCCTGCAACGCGTAGGCACGGCTGCTCGCGCCTATATTGCGGCGGAGCGCCAGTGGCGCAACAACGTGGTGCAACTGGTCGACTTCTTCCGCAGCTTGAAGGGGTCTTCCTGATCCGCTTCGAATTGTTCAGTGCGCCTTGCCACGCAGGCGCGCTCGCACCGGCGTTTCGAACCAGGTGAACGACACGTAGCCGAACACGATCACCGCGACGATGGACACGCCGACGCCCAGCAAGCTCTGGCCCGTGGCGCGTTCCACCGCCATGCGGATCGGGTACATCAACAGCGGATGCACCAGGTACATGCCATACGAGATCTGACCAATGGTCACGATGCTCCTGAAGTTGGCCAGTTTGGCAAACCAGCTATTTTCTGACGAGCGCAGGATGACCAAGGGAATCATGAAGCCGATCAGCAGCGGCTCCAGCGCATAACCCAGGCTGTACTTGTAGGCTTGAATCTGCTGCAGGGTGGCCGAGGTGATCAACAGTGCAGCCAGTGCGGGCAGCACCCATTTCCGACGGGCCAGTCGTGCGCTGACTTCCAGCCAGAACTGCTGGCGAAGGAGCATGGCCAGCACGCAGCCCACAGCCAGGTGGTCGGCGCGCGTCTCGAGTGCGCGATAGAGGTAGGCGTCCGGCACGTCGAACACCCACATCAGGATCGGGCGGCACAGCCAAACGGCCACGATCACCGTGCACATGAAGGGCACCATGCGGATGCGGTGGCGGAACAGCGCCAGCAGCGCAAAAGGCCAAAGCAGATAGAACTGCTCTTCAACGGCAAGTGACCAGCAAGGCGACAGGAAATGCGTGGCCGCACCTGTGAGGCCCTGGTAGTAGTTCAGCACGTAGAGGCAGGCGGCCACCACGGCGTCCCACGGTACGGGCAGGTGGCGCAGCGTCAGGTAGGTGATGCCCAGCAGCACGTAGGCATAAAAAGCGGGCAGCAGTCGCGCGGCGCGGCGGCGATAGAAGTCCAGCAGGTTGATGTCCTGGTGCTTGTCCAGTTCATGCAGCAGCATCCACGTGATCAGGAAGCCGCTGAGCACGAAAAAAATCTCGACACCGATGCCGCCGTTGAACAGCGCAATCGGGCCCAGCCAGGTCATGCCGGAATGGTCCACCAGCACCATCAGCACGGAGATGGCACGCAGGAAGTCCAGGCCGGGGATGCGGCTGCCGCGCAGCGCCTTGAACAGCTGGGCGGCTTGTGGCTCGGCGCTCGGGAGGGGTGAAGGGGTGGCTTGGCGCATGTCGCGTGGATGGGCGTTCAGTGTGCGGTCAGGCCGCTGGTCAACTGGAGAACATGAGGCGCCAGCAATTGGGCCATGTGGGCCGAGCCTGCGTCCGTAAAGTGCACGAAGTCGGCAAAGTTGCCAGGACCCGGCGGGATGGCTTGGTCGGCGTCCACCAGATCCAGCTTCATCTCCTGCGCCAGTGCCTTGATGGCGGCATTGGTGCGCAGCTCCAGATCAAGGAAGCCTTCTTCCTTGAGGTCTGGATAGAAGCGGCGCCAGGCCGTCATCATGGGCTTGTCGGCGTCGCGCAATGTGGAGCCGAAGTAGGTGGCGTGGGTCGCCAGCACCACCTTGGCGCCGGCTTGATGGGCAGTGCGCACGGCGCATGCTAGGTCGGTCTTGAATGACTGGATATTGCTGTCCGGCACCTTGTCCATCACGGCGATGCCCTGGATGGATTTGGCGATGTCATGCTGCCGCCACATGGTCATGATGCTGGGCGGCAGCACCTTCTTGCTCAACTGCTCGATCTTGCCGGTCAGGCGGATGCGGTCCTTGATGCCGATTTGATCGGGCACCGGACTGCTGGGCTGATCGCACAGCGGCTTTTCGCTGCCTATGTAGTTGGCCGGGCTGGGGTAGATCACGACCACTTTGGGCTGGAACTGCTTGATGCCCCGATCCAGATAGCCCCAGCGGCCAATGCGCACGCCTGGGATCGCCAGGTTGATGACGTTGTAGCGGGCCGCGCCCGCTGCCTCATTGAGGCGGGCTTCCAGTACACGTGGGTACTCGTGATCCGGGCTCTCGTAGATGCCAAAGGTCTCAGAGGCGCCAAAAGTGACCACATTGATGCGATCGGCCTGTGGCGAAGGGCCGCGATAGCCCCATTCGTTCATCGACCACTTGCCAAATCGCGCATTCGGTTTGCCTTCGCGACCGAAGGGGCTGGGCTGGAAAACCGATGAAATGGTGTAGGGCTTCCACATGGGGGCGCCTTCATTGATGGCATCGTCGATGCGCGCTGCCATCTCCATGGTGCCCAGGCCGAGGGCTGCGTAAATCAGACAGCTCAGTATGCGTTTCATGCTGCTGCCTTGTCAGAACTGGAAGTAAACGAAGGACTGCGCCTTGCCGCCAAGGAACAAGATCATGTAGAGCATGCAGGCGTAGGTCACCGTACGAATCGCGGGGTGAACACGAGCCGGGTTCAGGAAGAACAGTTCATGGCTGCGCCATTGGATCAATTGCACGACAACCAGTGGTGACACGATCCACGCAACGGTTTTCAGAGTGTTTGTGTTCAGGCCATCCAGCGGATGCAGCAGCTCGCCGCTCATGTGCACGATCTGCGCCATCGACGTTGCGCGAAACAGCAGCCAGCCATAACAGGTCATCAGAAACATCGATGCCCATTTGATGGCGATCCACAATGGTTTGACCGGGCGGGCGGGCGCATCCACGCGAGCCAGGAAGGGGGTGCTGATACGGTGGATCACCAGAATGGCACCGTGATAGAAGCCCCACAGCACGAAGTTCCAGGCCGCGCCGTGCCACAGGCCGCCCAGCAACATCGTGATCATGAGGTTGCGGTTGGTCATCCACTTGCCCTGGCGGTTGCCGCCCAGTGGCTTGTAGAGGTAGTCACGCAGCCAGCTCGACAGGCTGATGTGCCAGCGCCGCCAGAACTCCGATGGGTTCATGGAGACGTAAGGCAGGTTGAAGTTCAAGGTGAACTCGAAACCCATCAGCTTGGCAATGCCGCGGGCGATGTCGGTGTAACCAGAGAAATCGCCGTAGATCTGAAACGTGAAGGCCAGCACGCCGATCAAGGTGTCGCCGCCCGTTGGGTTGGGCGAATTGAAAACGCTGTCCACGATGGGGGACAAGTTGTCGGCGATGAAGACTTTCTTGAAAAAGCCCCAGGCCATCAGGTGCAGGCCTTCTATGACTTGCTGAGGCTTGAACTTGCGTGGATGGACCACCTGCGGCAGCAGCAGCGATGCGCGTTGGATCGGGCCGGCCACCAGGTGCGGGAAATAGAGCACTGCCAGGAAGAAGTCCCAGAATGATTTTGTGGGGTGCAGTTCGCCTCGATAGACGTCGATCGTGTAGGACAGCGCCTGGAATGTGTAGAACGAGATGGCCACCGGCAGGACGATGTTCAGGGTCTGAACGTCGGGATGAAACCCCAACTGGATCAGCGCAGCCTGCATCGACTGGACGAAGAAATTGAAGTACTTGAAGAAGCCCAGCAAGGCCAGGTTCGCCACCACGCTGATGGTGACCAGCCTCTTGCGCTTGACGGGATCACGGCTGTTTTCCAGTTGCGTGGAAATCCAGTAGTCCAGCGAAGTGGTGCACAGCAAGGGCGCCAGGAAGCGCCAATCCCAACAGGCGTAGAACACGCAACTGGCCAGGACGAGAAAGGCGTTTTGTCCGCGATGGGGAAGGCAGAAATAAACCGCCAGAACGATCGGGAGAAAGAGAAAGAGAAACTCGACGGAATTGAACAGCAAGTCGTTTACTCCCCTTTTAATGGCGCTTCAAGGCGTACACCGGCTATCCGATTCGGACAGCCGGCGATGATAAGGGTAATCGTGTCGATGTTAATCGGCTAATTCTGTTGAGGATGGATTCGAGACCCCCAAAGTAAACGAGGAGACCCGCGAACAAGGTGTTCGTTGGGTCTCCTCGCGGAGTGGCTGAGGGGACTCAGCCATTCAGTCTGATTTGCCGATCAGGGCAGAGCAGGGCCCTTGAAGGGTGCCAGCACAGGTTCGCCAGATGGTGTCAGCGTGCGGGTGGTCACTTCTGTAGGCAGCGGGGCTTTCAGTGTGTAGAAGGGTGAGGTGGCCTTCAGGCTGTAGTCACCGGCTGCGAAGTTGGTGAACCCGGGGTCAGCTGTCTGCTTGGTCAGACCTGTGTGACCCGTGCCGTTGAACTTGGTGCCTGTGTACAGGTTGGGGTTGCTGGGCGACGAGGCGTAGTTGCCGTAGTTGGGCATCGCTTCGATGTACTTGTTGATCCAGTTGGCGGGCTGGGTCGTGTTGGTCGTCGCGTCGAGGAAGGTCGGGTAGTTGGCCACACCGCTCCAGAAGAACAGCGAGAAGTTGGCTGCCGTGCCGGATGCCGTGGCCGAGGTGGCGTACATCAGGTTGTTCAGGGCGTTGACTTCGGTGCCGCGGTTGTAGTTGAGCATCTCGAACAGAGGGGCGCCATCACGACCGTACATCAGGTAGTCATACTTGGAGATGACGCGGTTGCTGTAGAAGAAGACCTTGCCGTAGCGGAACTGCTTCTGTGCGCCGAAGTCGCCATCACCGTGACCGATGACGATGCCACCGTTGGCGCCGATGAGGCGCTGGATGAACACGTTGTTGTAGACGAAGGCGTACTTCACCAGATCTTCGCCCAAGGCATCTTTCTGGATGGCTTCGTAAGGGCCATTCGACTCCGGATCACGCAGCGAGATGTTGTGCATCGCGCTGTCGATGTAGTTGTTGCGGAAGATGATGCCGGCAGAGCGGTCCTTGATGTTGTCTGCCGAGGTGCCCAGTGGGCGGCCAAAGTAGTTGTATTCGTAGACTGTGCCGATGGCTTCCGTGTAGGCGTTGTGCAGGCTGGTGTTGCCGTCAATGCCGTTGTCGTGGAAGTAATTGTTGCGCACCAGGATGTTGCGTGACTGGCGACCGTTGCCGAGGTAGTCGGGGGCTGGCGCCATGTAGTCCTGGTCAGACTTCAGGAAGAAGCCCAAGCCGTTATTGGCAATTTCGCAATCCGTGATAGCGAGGTGCTCAGCCGGTGCAACGTAGATGCCGGATGTAAAGGCGGCGTAGGGTTTGACTGTGCCGGACAGCGATGTAAAGCTTGCTGGCGGACGTACGTTCTGGACTGTCAGGCCCTTGATGTGCAGGTAGCCGGGCTTGTAGCCATAGCTGGCCGAGGTCAGGCCACCACCGATGTTGATGGGGCGGCTGATGATGATCATGCCGAAGCCGTCGAACACCGAGGACATGCCTGTGCCGGTCGCTGGGGGCGAGATGGCGTCGACACCGTCAAACACGGGGCGTTCGCCATTGGGCCCGGGGACACCGGTGACGGTGATGTACTTGTTCTTCTCGCCGCGGGCACCGATGAAGATGACGTCCTTGTAGGCGGCGGGGCGATAGTAAATCTTGACCACGTCACAAGGCAGCAGCTTGATCCATGGCACATCACGAGGCGTGGTGTAAGCCTTGCCGGGGCCGACTTCGAAAGTCAGGCCTTCCGTGGCGCCGCAGGCAGAACGGCTGGGGTATTCGGCCTTGTGATCCCAGGCGGTGGGGGTTTCGATGCGTGTCAGGTTTGGCAGTGCGCGAGACTGCATCGGGTTGGTCGCCAGAGGTTGTGTGGCGGGCGCTGGTGCCGGTGCTGGGGCTGGAGCGGGTGCCGGGGCAGGTGCTGGGGCCGGAGCGGGTGCAGGGGCCGGCGCTGGGGCCGGGGCGGGTGCTGGTGCAGGGGCCGGTGCTGGCGCAGGAGTGGGTGCCGGTGCAGGGGCTGGTGCGGGAGCCGGTGCTGGAGCAGGCGCGGGGGCCGGTGCTGGAGCAGGTGCTGGATCTGGCACGCCGTTGGTCGTGCTGGGCAGTGTTGCCGCGCTCAACGATGTGCTCGCCGTGGTGTCGGTGCCGCCGCCGCCGCCACCGCAACCCACAACGGCTGCGCTCAGGCTCACGACAGCAATGCAGCTATTGATGAACTTCAGGCGCTCCTGGAGGGGGGAGGTGGACAGATTCTCGATGGACCCATTCAGGGCGGTGCTGGATAACAGTTTCAAGGTGTACCTCTCGGGTGGACACGACGTTCATCAATGAAGCGAACTTTATTCAAGAATTCGATCGCTGCTGGCACGCATTTGTATGCAGTCGTATCGGAGGGGTTAGGGTTGATCATGTGAACTGGGTGGGAATACCCCGGTATTTCGCGTCTTGTCCCTATTGGATTTCGGACCGTGTGCGAATTAGCTCACAAATTGGTTTGTGGTTTTGCCTTCTTGTTTCATCATGCGCAATCCCGGGATTGGGGGTTAATTGATGCAACTTGATTCAATTGACGAAGCTCTCATGGCGTGATCAGCCCAAATGGCTATTTCCGCTCCGCTTTTTGAAGGAGCTTCTCACACACACCAAGGGTTTCGCTGGCCACATCGTCCCAGCTTCTACGGATCCCGTTGGCAATCGCCTGATGATCCCAGTTCGTATCCAGAGCTTGTGTCAAAGCCCGTGTCAGGGCTTCGACATTCTTTGGTGGAATCAGAATGCCATTGCCTTCGTGCAGAATTTCACGTGTGCCCCCTACATCGGTCGCAACAACAGGGCGACCACATGCAACACCCTCTACCACGACGTTCGGATAGCCTTCAGACCAGCTAGGCAGCGTCAGGACATCGCTCGCGGCCAGCCATTGTGCAACTTGTGTAGGTTGCAGCCCGCCCGGCAAAAAGACTTTGTCGAGCAATTGCTTTTCACTCAACAAGGCCTTCAGGCGATCTTCCAGTACGCCTGAGCCAATCAGGGCTAGACGCAGTTTGGGGCGAGTTCGGCACATTTCCCCGAAAGATGTCACCAGTTCGATGAGGCCTTTGGCTTCGATGAATCGACCGACGTAGGCAATTACTTCGGAATCGTCGGGAATATTCAGTGCCAGCCGGGCTGTCTGCCTGTCACGCAATTGAAATACTTCCGTATTGAAACCATTGACGATGACGTGGATCTTGTCTGCCTGAGTACCGTATTTGTCCGCTGTGTAATGGCGCATGGCATCGCTGACCACAACCACAGAATCAGCCTGCTTCAGGGTATGGCGCGTCATCACGGTATTGATGCCCTGGCGTACATGAATATCTGAGCCGAGTGCCCCGATCACACAGGGTATGCCCAGTGCACGTGCACTGCGCAACGCTGCATGACCATCGGGGTATACCCAGTAACCAATGACGATATCTGGTTTGAAGGCGCGAATTCTGGGCGTCAATTGACGGCTGCTGACCACGCCATTGAGCCCTCGTGATACGACGGGCAGGGCGGTGTATGAGAAGGCGTCTACGTCCAGGTCTGGCAGGCTGTAGTTTTCGGACAGATCCCCGTACACGTAAGTGCGAGGGCGCAGCATGGAGAGCTTGGGATAGCGCGCCTGAGGCAGAAATACCTTGACGTCCGCCAGTTTGGATAGCGATTTGGCGGTTTCGTAAATAAAACGCCCTCGAGTTTGATCGTAGGGCATCGGGAGTATCGGGGTGACCAGGGCGATACGGCGGCGAGGCATTGCGTTGAATACGAGGGGTTGGGCTCTGAGCGTCAGAACCGAGGCGATAGAATGACCCGGATACCCCACAGGCCGTGGCAGATAAGGTCTGCCCGATTGTGGCATGAACGGGCTACCCAAGCCCGGGGGGCAATAATTTGTGATCTGGACGGAGATGTCGATGACGACCAACTTTGCAACTTGTGACCTTTGCGATGAGCACAAGAACGATACCGATGGCGCATTCCGTGTGCTGCCGCCCGTATTCAAGGACTATGGCCAGCGCATCAAGTTTGCAGGCCAGGTTGCCACGGTGAAGTGTTTCGAGGACAACACCCTGGTCAAGGCGGCGGTCGACTCTCCCGGCCTGGGGCGCGTGCTGGTGGTTGATGGTGGCGCATCGCTGCGTCGTGCGCTGGTGGGCGGCAACCTGGGCAAGGCAGCAGCCAGGAATGGCTGGGCTGGCGTGATCGTGGATGGTTGCGTGCGTGACTCGGCCGAGCTGGCAGAGTGTGACGTCGGCATCCGCGCGCTGGGCCTGATGCCTTTGCCTACTGAAAAGCGCAACGAGGGTCAGAAAGACATCGCCGTGCAGATCCAGGGTGTGTGGGTCCGCCCTGGCGATTGGCTCTATGCCGACGAGGACGGCATTGTGATCATGGACAAGCCCAAGGCCTGATCCACGCAGGGAGGTCGCTCTTAACGGACGACTTCCAGCACGCGATCCAGGCCGCCTTCGTTGATGGCAATCATGGCCTGCTCGCGCACCTTGGGTTTGGCGTGGTAGGCCACGCTCAGGCCTGAGGCACCCATCATCAGCAGGTCATTGGCGCCGTCGCCCACCGCAATTGATTGCTTCGGGTCGCAGCCGATGCGTGCACACAGTGCCAACAGGTGCTGTTTCTTGGCCTCGCCATCGACGATGTCGCCCAGCACCTGGCCGGTGAGCAGGCCGCCTTCGATCTCCAGCGTATTGGAATGTGCTTCGTGCATGCCCAGGCGCGCCTTGACGCGATCCGCGAAGAAGGTGAAGCCGCCAGACACAAGCAAGGTCTGCAAACCGGCAGCCTTGGCGGCGTTGATGAGTTCCTGGGCGCCCGGATTGATCTGGAGTCGCTGGGCGTAAACCTCTTGCAGCGCCTCGGCCGGCACACCTTTGAGTAGCGCCACACGGCGACGCAGGCTGTCCTTGAAATCGGTGATCTCGCCACGCATGGCCGCTTCCGTGATGGCGGCCACTTCGGCCTTCTTGCCCACCGCGTCAGCGATTTCGTCGATGCACTCGATGCTGATCAGCGTGGAGTCCATGTCGAACGCGATGGCCTTGAAAGACGACAGGTTCAGGGATGGTGCGAAGCCTTGGATGACGAGGCCGGGGGCGAATTCGGTGGCGGACATGGCGTGGAAGGACTGATGCGGAGGCCGATGCGAGAGCCGCGTCGTAGACGTGGCGAAAACGGGTGATTATCCTCGTCCGTGGACTGAGCGCGTATGCTGGGCACCATGTCCGGTGCCACTTCTTCCACCCGCAAGCAGGAATTTGCCAACTTTATCGTGGAGTTGATGGCGAGCTGGGCGCCCGTGCAGGCTCGCCCCATGTTCGGTGGGTTCGGGGTCTATCGTGATGGCCTGATGTTCGCGATCCTGATCGAGGAAACCTTGTACTTCAAGGTGGATGACGAATCAGAGCCCTTGTTCGCACAGCGTGGTTTGCCTCGCTTCAGCTATGAATCGAAGGGACGTACGGCGTCTTTGCGTTACTGCGAGGCGCCGGCCGAGGCTTATGACGAGGCCGTGCACATGGCCAGCTGGGCCCGTTTGGGCTACGACTGTGCGGTGCGCCAGCAAAACAAGCGCAAGCCCGCCAGGAAGGTGGCGGCTTCCAGAGCGCGAAGGCCGATCGACGCGGACGTGCTGGCGTCGGGGGCAGGGTCGATGCCGCAGCGGGAGCCCAAGCTTGGGGTGGGACGCAAGGCACGTGGCCAGGGGGCTCAGCTGGACATGATGAAGAACCTGGGCCCCAAGAGCCAGGAGATGCTGGCCGGCGCCGGCATCCACAGCGATGAGGACTTGCGCCACCTGGGCGCAGTGGTGGCCTATGCCCGTACCAAGGCCGTCTGCCCTCGTGCCAGCTTGAATCTGTTGTGGGCGCTCGAAGGCGCGCTGACCGGGCGTGACTGGAAAGAGGTGGCCGAGACGGATTGCGCCAGCTTGTTGATGGCGCTGGAGGATGTGCAGCAGCACATGCTTTGAGATAATCCGCGCCTATGCTGCGAATCACCGAACTGCGTCTACCCCTTAATCATCCAGAGGGCGCCTTGCGTCCTGCCATCGTCAACCGGCTGGGGATCCTGGATGCACAACTCCAGAACTTCACCGTTTTCAAGCGCAGCTATGACGCTCGCAAGAAAACGGCGATCGTGTTGATCTACACGGTGGATTGCGAGTTGGCGGATACAGGTGTCGAGCAGGCCGCGTTCAAGCGCTTGAGCGACGATCAGCATATTCGCGCTACACCCGATACGAGCTACAAGTTTGTGGGCCATGCGCCGGCCGATGCCGCTCAGGACAAGCGTCCCATCGTGATTGGTTTCGGACCATGCGGGATTTTTGCGGCCTTGATTCTGGCGCAGATGGGTTTGCGCCCTATCGTGCTCGAGCGTGGCAAAGAGGTGCGCCAACGCACGAAGGACACCTGGGGTTTGTGGCGCCAAAGCGAGCTCAATCCAGAGTCCAATGTGCAGTTCGGCGAAGGCGGTGCGGGCACGTTCTCTGATGGCAAGCTCTACAGCCAGATCAGCGACCCGCGTCATCTCACGCGCAAGGTGCTGACCGAGTTCGTGAAGGCCGGCGCACCCGAAGAGATCCTGTTTGTGGCCAAGCCACACATTGGTACCTTTCGGCTGGTGAGCATGGTCGAGAAGATGCGGGCCGACATCGAGGCGCTGGGTGGTGAAATCCGCTTCCAGCAGCGCGTGACCGATGTGATGATCGACCAGGGGCAGGTGCGTGGCGTGACGCTGGAAAGCGGTCAGCAGATTGAAGCAGATCATGTGGTGCTGGCTTTGGGGCACAGTGCGCGCGATACCTTCACGATGCTGCATGAGCGCGGCGTCTACATGGAGGCCAAGCCGTTTTCGATCGGCTATCGGGTCGAGCACCCGCAGAGCATCATTGACAAGGCGCGCTTTGGGCCCAATGCGGGCAACGAGATTCTGGGCGCAGCCGATTACAAGCTGGTCCACCATGCGAAGAACGGCCGCGCTGTCTACAGCTTTTGCATGTGCCCGGGCGGCACGGTGGTGGCGGCGACGTCCGAGCCCAATCGTGTGGTTACCAATGGCATGAGCCAGTACTCGCGCAACGAGCGCAACGCCAATGCGGGCATCGTGGTGGGTGTCTCGCCGCAGGACTATCGGCAAGATGGTTTGCATGAAGGCCCCGTGAGCCCGCTGGACGGCATCGCCTTCCAGCGCTTCTGGGAGTCGCGCGCTTATGAACTGGGTGAGGGCAACTACATGGCCCCAGGCCAGTTGGTCGGGGACTTCATCAAGGGTCAGCGCAGCAAGGTGCTGGGCAATGTGATGCCGTCATACAAACCAGGTGTGACGCTGACGGATCTCGCGCAGCCCGGTAACGGCAGCCTGCCGGATTACGCGCTGGTTGCCATCCGCGAGGCCTTGCCTGCGTTTGAAAAGCAGATCAAGGGCTTCTCGATGCCGGATGCCATGTTGACGGGTGTCGAAACACGCACCTCATCGCCATTGCGGATCACGCGTGGCCGCGATTACCAGAGCCTCAATGTGAAGGGGCTGTACCCGGCGGGTGAGGGCGCGGGTTATGCCGGCGGCATCATGTCTGCCGGTGTAGATGGCATTGAGGTAGCCGAAGCTGTGGCGGCGGCCATTCTGGGTATCGAGGCGCCCTGACGACGTTGTCGATGCGCTGCTGTGCTCAAGAAATGGCTTGCCAGAGTCCCAGGTAGCCATTCACAGGCTGGCCGCTTTCCGTGCGCAGTGGCGCGGCGTGCATGTCCAGGACATTGAAGCCATGTTCCTGTGCCATTCGTTCCATGTAGCTTCGGCTCTGGCTGTATCGGCCTGCCTTTTCCAGGAAGTAATCCTGTGAGGCATGCACGGTGCTGGTTTCGATAGAGAAAGCCAGCAAGCCGTTGGGACGCAGCAGGCGGTGGGATTGCGCCACGATGTCGTCGAGTTTCCCGACGTAGATGAACACATCTGCCGCCACCAGAACGTCAAAGGTCGCGTCTCCTTCTTGCCGCATCATGGCCAGCAGGTCGGAATGGACCAGACGCTGGTAGACCTGTCGCGCGCGTGCTTTGTCCAGCATCTTGGCAGACAAGTCCACGCCCACCAGATTCCGGCTGCGTGACGCGATTTCGGCGCCAACCAATCCGGTGCCGCAGCCCAGGTCCAGTGCGTCCCATTTTGTGGTGTTGGTGGCGTTGGCGTCGCTGTGCCGCGCCAGCATGGCGGCCAGTTGCGCGGGTACGTTGTAGTTCAGTGTGCTGGTGAGGTGCTGCTCGAAGTTGTCTGAGTAGTTGTCAAACAGCTGCGAGATGTATTGCTCGGGCGGGACCTCCGGATTGCTGCCCGTGAGCATGGCCAGCGCATGTGTGCCATAGACATCGCCCGGTGCCAGCTCCAGCTTGCGTTTGAACATGGCGATGGCTTCTTCATCGCGGTTCTGCAGCCTGAGCGTTTCTGCCAGATTACCTGTGGCGCCTACATCGTCTGGCTTCAAGGCCATGGCGTGGCGGTAGCAGGCCTCGGCAAACTCCAGATTGCCCAGTTCCTGGTGCGTGCAGCCCAGGTAGAAGAAGGGTTCGAAGTCGCCTGGCATGAGCTTGGCGGCGGTTTGCAGCGGCTCCATGGCCGCATCGCCGCGGTTCAGATGCCGCATGCACAGGCCCAGGTACTTCCAGCCGAAACCACTGTTGGGGTACTGCTTGGCCAGGTTTTGCGCGTATTTTTCTGCCTCGGCATATTGCTGCTGGGCATACAGCGTCAGCACGATGTGCTGTTCAAGCGGGCTCGGGTGAGCAGGTGCCATGGGGGCGGCTGGTCGCATCAGGACATTGGCCTGTTGCTTGGCGGACTTCTTCATCAAACCTCCGTATTTCGTCGCATGAAGCGCTGGCGCTGATTGTCAGTCACTGTGGGTATCGCGGCGCTTGGGGCTCATGCCGAGAGTGGTTGCCCCAGGTGGCGCAGCAGATCGCGCACGTACTGGGCGCGGTCTTTCGGGTCTGACAAGGCCTTCTCGATGCGCAGCTTGTCGTTGCCGGCCAGCTTGATGTGCTTGTTCTTCTGCACCAGTTCGATGATGCGCATGGGCTCCACGGGCGGGTTGGGGCGGAAGGTGACGTTGATGATGCCGGGCGCGGCATCGATCTTGATCACGCCATAAGGCTTGGCTTGCACGCGCAGCTTGTGCGTATCGAACAAGGCCTGGGCCTGCGGGGGCAGCTTGCCGAAGCGGTCCACGATCTCTTCCAGCATGGTTTCGATCTTGTCGAGCGAATCTGTTGTGGCCAGGCGCTTGTACAGGCTCAGGCGCACGTGCACATCGCCGCAGTAGGCATCGGGCAGCAGCGCAGGGGCATGCAGGTTGATGTCGGTGTTGCTGCCAAACAGGCCCGAGGGCGACAGCAGATCGGGCTCCTTGCCGGACTTGAGCGCACGCACGGCCTCGCCCAGCATCTCGTTGTAGAGCTGGAAGCCCACTTCCATCATGTTGCCGCTCTGGTTGTCGCCCAGCACTTCGCCGGCGCCACGGATCTCCAGGTCATGCATGGCCAGGTAGAAGCCCGAACCCAGCTCTTCCATGTTCTGGATGGCGTCCAGGCGTTGCGCGGCCTGCTTGGTCAAGCCTTCTACATCAGGCACCAGCAGGTAGGCATAGGCCTGGTGGTGGGAGCGGCCTACGCGGCCACGCAACTGGTGTAACTGCGCCAGCCCGAACTTGTCGGCGCGGCTCATCACGATGGTGTTGGCCGAGGGCACGTCGATACCGGTCTCGATGATGGTCGAGCACAGCAGCACGTTGTGGCGCTGGGCCACGAAGTCGCGCATCACGCGCTCCAGTTCGCGCTCGGGCATCTGGCCGTGGGCAATGGCGATGCGAGCCTCGGGGATGAGCTCGGCCAGCTTGTCGCGCCGGTTCTCGATGGTCTCCACCTCGTTGTGCAGGAAGTAGACTTGGCCGCCGCGCTTGAGTTCGCGCAGCACGGCTTCGCGGATGGTGTTGCTGCTCTCTGATCTGACGAAGGTCTTGATGGCCAGGCGGCGCTGTGGTGCGGTGGCAATGACGGAGAGATCACGCAGGCCCTCCATCGCCATGCCCAGCGTGCGCGGGATCGGTGTGGCAGTCAGCGTGAGCACGTCGATGTCGGCACGCATGGCCTTGATGGCCTCTTTGTGGCGCACACCGAAGCGGTGTTCTTCGTCGATGATGAGCAAGCCCAGGCGCTTGAACTTGACCGAGTCGCTCAGCAGCTTGTGCGTGCCGATGACGATGTCGATGGTGCCGTCTTCCAGGCCTTGCATGGCCTGCTTGATTTCCTTGGCCGAGCGGAAGCGGGACATCTCAGCCACTTTCACGGGCCACTGAGAGAAACGGTCGGAGATGTTCTGGTAGTGCTGTTCGGCCAGCAGGGTGGTGGGGGCCAGCAACACCACCTGCTTGCCGCCGGTCACAGCCACAAAGGCTGCGCGCAAGGCCACTTCGGTCTTGCCGAAACCCACGTCGCCGCAGACCAGGCGGTCCATCGGGCGTGGGCTGATCATGTCCTGGATGACGGCGTGGATGGCGGCGCGCTGGTCTGCTGTCTCTTCAAAGCCGAAGCTGGCGGCAAAGGCCTCGTAATCCTGTGCAGAGAAGCGGAAGGCAAAGCCCTCACGCGCTGCGCGGCGGGCATACAGATTGAGCAGCTCGGCGGCCGTATCGCGCACCTGCTCGGCGGCTTTGCGCTTGGCCTTGTCCCATTGCGGTGAGCCCAACTTGTGCAGTGGTGCTTCGTCCGCGCTCACGCCGGTGTAGCGGCTGATCAGGTGCAGCTGCGACACAGGCACATACAGCGTGGCCTTGTCGGCATATTCCAGGTGCAGGAACTCGGAGGGGCCATCGCCCAGGTCCAGGTTGATCAGGCCTTGATAACGCCCGATGCCGTGGTTGCTGTGCACGACCGGGTCGCCCACATTCAGCTCGCTCAAATCTTTGATGAGCGAATCCAGATCGGTGACTTGCTCGGACTTGCGGCGCCGGCGCGTGGTGGGCGTGGCGTCGAACAGTTCGGTTTCGGTGACGAACTGGATGCCAGCCTGCGCGTTGGCCGGGTCGTTCCAGATGAAGCCGGCGGCCAGCGGTGCGGCGGTGATGGCGTGTCGATGATCGCTGTCGACAAAGGCTTGCAGCGTGTCGATGCTGGGCAGGTTGATGCGGTGGTCGCGCAGCAACTCCATCAGGCTCTCGCGGCGGCCGGCGCTTTCGGCCACGACCAGCACGCGCTGGCCAGCCTTGTCGGTCTTGTCGATGTGCTGTTCAAGCTTGCGCAGCGGGTCCTGGCCGCCACGTTCGACGCTCAGGTCTGGCAGGGGGCGGGCCCATTCTGTGGACTCGATGCCGCGCACGGCCAATTGCGCGTGGGCGTTGGCCAGGGTGAAGAAGTCCTCCACTTTCAGGAAGATATCTTCCGGAGGCAACAGCGGGCGCTCGGGGTCATGCTGCAGGAAGCGGTGGCGCTCCTTCGTTTCGATCCAGAAGCGCTTCAGTGCCTCGTCAATGTCGCCATGCAGCACAAGCACGGCTTGCTCGCCCAGGTGTTGGAACAGCGTCGAGGTCTCGTCAAAGAACAAGGGCAGGTAGTACTCGATGCCAGCAGTGGCCACGCCCGTACCGATGTCCTTGTAGATGCGGGACTTGCTCGGGTCGCCCTCGATGCGCTCGCGCCAGCGGCTGCGGAAGGCCTGACGTGCGGCCTCGTCCATCGGGAACTCGCGACCTGGCAACAGGCGCACTTCTGGCACGGGGTAGAGGCTGCGCTGCGAGTCCGGATCGAATGTGCGAATCGAGTCGATCTCGTCGCCGAACAGGTCCACACGGTAAGGCACCAGCGAGCCCATTGGGTACAGGTCAATCAGACCGCCACGCACCGCATATTCACCGGGCGACACCACCTGGCTCACATGCGTATAACCGGCCAGCGTCAGCTGCGATTTCAGCGCAGCCTCGTTGAGCTTTTGCTTTTGCTTGAAGTGGAAGGTGTAGGCCGCCAGGAAGGCGGGTGGCGACAGCCGCGTCAGCGCCGTCGTGGCGGGCAGCAGGACCACGTCCACGCCCGTTCCCGAGTTCACGCCTTGTTGGATGCGCCATAAGGTGGCCAGCCGTTCGGAGATCAAGTCCTGGTGCGGCGAGAAGGTGTCGTAGGGCAGCGTTTCCCAATCGGGGAAGATGGCGCAGCGCAAGTCCGGCACGAAGAAGGCGATTTCATCGAGCAGGCGCTGGGCATCAGCCGGGTCGGCCGTCATCACGGCTGTGATCTGCCCTTGGGCCTTGCGGCTTTGTGCAAAACGGGCGAGCAGCAGCGCGTCACCCGAGCCCGCAGGTCGGGGCACCGTGAAGCGTTTGCCAGGAGCAATGGAGGGCAGGGGCAGGGCAGGCAGCATGGCTCAGAAATGACAAAGCGCCCGGTCACGAGGGTGGCCGGGCGTGTGATCCAGATTCAGGGGTGCATTTTAGGTGGGTGACAATCCCCTTATGTCACTCACGATCGCTTCTCACGAATTCAAAGCCCGTTGTTACGCCCTTGTCCCATGTGCCGGGGTGGGGGAGCGCGCCGGTGTGGGCGGTCCCAAGCAATATCACCCCGTGGCTGGGCGGGCAGTGGTGGCGCACACCCTGGCTGCCTTGGGCGCGGTTGAGCGCATTGAAGCCACCTTGGTGGTCTTGTCGCCAGAGGATCAATTGTTCGAGCGGCACGCGCCCGGTTTTGAAGGTCCCAAGGGCTGGGTTGCCCGGGTGGGTGGCGCTTCGCGGGCCGAGAGCGTGGCCAACGGCCTCAACGAGTTGCTGGCGCGTGGCGCACAGCCGTATGACTGGGTGCTGGTGCACGATGCGGCGCGTTGTCTGATCCAGCCTGATTGGGTGGGCCGCCTGATCGATGCTTGCGATGACGACGAAGTCGGCGGGCTGCTGGCCTTGCCTTTGGCCGATACCTTGAAGGCGGCGGTTAAAGGCGCTCAGGGTGAGCCTCGCGCGCAGGCTACGGTAGATCGCTCAGGCAAATGGGCAGCCCAGACGCCGCAGATGTTCCGCCTGGGGCTGCTGCGTCCGGCGCTGCTGTCAGCCTTGTCTGATCCGGACAGTGCGGCGGCCATCACCGATGAGGCCAGTGCCATCGAGTTGCTCGGGCATCAACCCCGGCTGGTGCCTGGGGCTTATGACAACTTCAAGGTCACTTGGCCGGGCGATTTCGCTTTGGCCGAGCGTTTGCTGTCGACGCGTCCTTGACTGCTGAGGTATCGGGCGCGGTCTGCGCATCTGCGTCTGATTGCAACTTGAGCGCGGCCATCACGACAGGCTTGGCCCACTCCGGTGTCGCCATGAGCGCTTGGGCTGAGGCGGGGGCTCGCACGGTTGCCTGCATTTTGCCGGCGCCTGTGCCCGGGGCGGCGTTTTGCACCCAATGCAGTAAAAGTTGGGGGCGGGGCGCCTTGTCTCGGTGGGGATCGGCCTCATCGCTGTTGTCGTAGACGCGCAGTTCGGCCAGATGCGGCAACAGCTCGATCAGTTGCAAGCGGCTTTGATCGAAGCGCCGGCGAATATCGGCCTCGGGAATGTCGTGCCCACCCTTTTTGACGCGCGCCTTGACGCGTGCCAGATGATGCTCGGGGCTCATCAGCCCGACATACCAAATGCGGACTTCGAATCCCTTCTTTGCCGCTTCTTTGAGCAAGGCCGCAAAGCTCTTACCGCCTAGCGTGGTCTCGAAGTTGTAGTCCAGCCCTTTGGCGATGGCGTGTTGCAGCAGGCGTTTGCCTTCATGCCAGGCGGCGCTGTTGGCTTGTGTGGCGCTCAGGTGCGGTTGAGCCTTGCGAATGCGGGCCGCTGCCTCATCTGGATTGAAATACTCGCCGCCACGCGATCGAATGGTCGCGCCACCAATGCTGCTCTTGCCGGCGCCATTGGTACCTGCCAGAACAAAAAGTCGGGGAACGTGGGCAGGATTGGCCACGGGCTGTCTCTCTCTGTGTTTTGGATGTGCTCAGCGGCGTACCGCTGGGGGGCGCTGGCTCAGCGCGCATCGGGCTGCCCGGTATGGGCCTGTGCATGCGGTGATGGCTGTGATGTGTCCGGCGGCGTCAGTTGTGTCGTGACGATGATCGGGCAGGCTTGGCTGCCGCAACGGCGGCCTGACCCAGTTCTGCTGGATCGGCATCAAACGCATCCATCATGGCATCGCGGGCTGCAGGTGCTTGCATGCGCTGCAGCAAGGCGTCGAATTCGTGGCTGAGTGTATCGAGCGGCTTGGCCTGCGCACCCAGCAAAGCTTGGTAGGCATCCAGCGACAAGACCACGGCTGTGGTGCGATCCCGTTTGGTAATGGCTACCATACCTTGGCTGGATGCGGCATCCAGCACGCGCCCAAAACTGTTCTTGGCTTCGGTCGCTGAAAACTCAGTCACCGGGAGATCCTCTCCGCGAGGATGACGCAAGGTTAGCGCAGTCATGATGGCCTCTGTTTCAATGCTTGTGGCTATTTTAGCCATTTCGGCTAATCTGTCCAGTTCGTGAGCTGGCCGCATCATTGAAAAAGCCCGGCTTGTGACCGGGCTTTTTGAGAGACGCCGTCTCGGCAGGCTTACCAGGAGACTTCTTGCTCCGGTGTGGCCTTGATGCGGTGCAGCGACAAGTCGGCGCCGTCGTATTCCTCTTCGTGTGACAGACGCAAGCCCATCACCTTGTTGAGAATACCGTACACCAATCCGCCGGTCAGCAGCGCCAAGGCCAGCACACACAGCGTACCCACAATCTGAGCGCCCATGTTCACGCCACCCGCGCCACCCAATGCCGTCTGGCCAAAAATGCCAGCAGCAATGCCGCCCCAGGTGCCACACAGGCCATGCAGAGGCCAGACGCCCAGTACGTCGTCAATCTTCCACTTGTTTTGGACCAGGGTGAACATGAGCACGAAGATCGCGCCAGCAATCGCACCCACCACCAGTGCGCCCGCAGGGTGCATGATGTCCGAGCCCGCGCAAACCGCCACCAGGCCAGCCAAAGGGCCGTTGTAGGCGAAGCCGGGGTCGTTTTTGCCCATCAGCACGGCCACCAGGGTGCCGCCAACCAGGGCCATCAGCGAGTTCACGGCAACCAGGCCGGAGATCTTGTCGATCGTCTGGGCGCTCATCACATTGAAGCCGAACCAGCCCACGGCCAGAATCCACGAACCCAGGGCCAGGAAGGGAATGCTCGACGGTGGGTGTGCCGACATCGCGCCGTCCTTGCGATAGCGATTGCGGCGTGCGCCCAGGATCAGCACAGCAGGCAGCGCGATCCAGCCGCCAAAGGCGTGAACGACCACCGAGCCGGCAAAGTCGTGCAACTGCCCGCCGGTCAGCTTCTGCAGCCAGTCTTCAAAGCCGAACTTGTTGTTCCACACGGCACCTTCGCACAAGGGGTAGAACACGCCAACGATCACGGCCGTGGCGATCAGTTGAGGGCCAAACTTGGCTCGCTCTGCAATGCCGCCGGAGATGATGGCCGGGATGGCCGCCGCAAAAGTCAGCAGGAAGAAGAACTTGACCAGGGCGTAGCCGTTGTTCTGAGCCAGGGTGCCAGCGCCTACGAAAAAATCGACGCCATAAGCAATCGTGTAGCCCACGAAGAAGTACACGATGGTCGATACGCAGAAATCAACCAGAATTTTGACCAGAGCGTTGACCTGGTTTTTGCCACGCACGGTGCCGAGCTCAAGGAAGGCGAAGCCCGCGTGCATCGCTAGCACCATGACAGCGCCCAAAAGGATAAACAGCGCATCCGCGCCTTGTTTGAGTTGGTCCATTCTTTGACTTTCAAAAAGAACACGATGCCGCACCTAAATGAATCATGTGCAGCATCTTGGGTCAATACGCACCATAAGTAAGCAATATGTGTGCCTGAATTTGGGGCGTATTGATTGGATTTTGTGCACACGCAACGCAATATGGTGCGCGCGTTTGGTGCGCTGTCTCAATCATGCTGATTTTTTGGAACCAATATGGTGCATTTGTTGCTCGGCCATGCCCGCAATTTCTCAGGCGCGAGCCCAACGCGATCCGTGCGTGGCGCACATTTCGCAGGACAATGCGAGCCCGGTCACTCACGTTTCAGACTTCCAAAATGTCTTTGCCTGTCATTCGCGTTGGAGAGGGGTGGGATACCCATGCCTTGGTCACGGGCCGTCCACTGATTCTGGGCGGCGTCACCATTCCCCATACGCATGGATTGCAGGGCCATTCGGATGCCGACGCCTTGCTGCACGCCATCACGGATGCTTTGCTGGGGGCTGCTGGCATGGGGGACATCGGCCGGCACTTTCCGGACACGGACCCGCAGTTCAAGGGCGCCGACTCGATCGTGCTACTTCAAGAGGCGGCCAGGCGTGTGTTCGATGCTGGCTGGACGATCGGCAATATCGACTCGACGATCGTGGCTCAAGCACCGAAGATGGCGCCACACATCCCGCTGATGCGCGAGCGCATTGCCCAGGCGCTGGACATCGCGCCCGATGCGGTGAACGTCAAGGCCAAGACAGCCGAGAAAATGGGGCCTGTGGGCGAGGGCCGGGCCATCGAGGCCCGTGCCGTGTGCCTGCTCTACGCAATTTGAGGGGATCGCGCCTGACGGTCAGGGCGCACGCTTGAGCTTGATGTGGGCCACCAGCCCGCCACCAGGTGCATTGGCGATTTCGAAGCCGCCACCCATGCGCTGAAGCGCCTTTTCCACAATCGCCAGGCCAAGGCCTGCACCTGTGGCCGCCGTGCGTGCCGCATCACCCCGGAAGAAGGGCGTGGTCAACTGAGACAGCTTTTCTGCTGCCACACCTGGCCCATGGTCACGCACGCTGAGGATCACCCACGAGCCTGAACGCGTGTAGCTCACATCCACATTGGTCACGCCTGTATATGTGTTGCGGCCATAGCGGCGTGCGTTCTCGAACAGGTTGGTCAACACGCGGCTGAGCTCGGTTTCGTCTGCCATCACCTTGGTGTCGATGGGCAGCTTGGCCGTGATCCGGATGCGTTTGGTATCGCGGAACTGGCTGATCGATTTGTCCACCACCGATGACACATGCACCGGCATCAGTTCGACATTGCCCGGGCGGGCATAGTCCATGAACTTGTCGATGATGGCGTCGAGCTGGTCGATGTCGGCGGCGATGTTGCGCTTGGCCTCTTCGTCCACCACGCTCATCTCAGCTTCCAGGCGCAGACGCGCCAACGGCGTGCGCAGGTCATGCGAGATGCCAGCCAGCATCACGGCACGGTCTTCATCCACCTTGGCGAGCTCACGCGCCATGCGGTTGAAGCCCTGGTTCACCTCGCGGATCTCGCGGGTGATCATGGATTCGTCCAGCACCGAGTCGTATTCGCCCTCGCGTATTCGGCTGGCCGCGAACGAGAGCTCTTTCAGAGGCTGGTTGATCAGGCGCGCAATCACGGCCGATCCCAGCATGGTCGCAATCAGCGCGATACCTACCCAGATGAACCAGGTTCGCCCCGTCATGGGGGCCACGCGGTTGCCGTCCGCCTGCAGCCAATAGTTGTCCTTCTCGATCTGGAAGCCCACCCAAAGGCCCTGCACGCCATTGACGCTGCTGGCCACAATCGTGGTCGGCCCCAGGCGCGAGCGCAGTTCCTTGCCAATCGCCTGCGTGAAGCGGTTGATCTCGAACGGCTCGAATCGGTCGGACGGTTCGTGCGGCTTGAGCGCGATCGATTCCTGATCGAAGAGGGTCTTGATCAGGGTAACGCGGTTGATGCTGTCGGCATAGCGCAGGGCGGCGCGCGACAGGTTCACCAGGCTGGCGATCTGCTGCGCGGCTTGCACCGAGCGAGGTTCAAACTCAAGTGCCTTGAAAGTCTGCACCCACGCGACGATGCCGGCCGTGAGCAACAGACCCAGCAGGATGAACGTCCGCCAGAACAGACTGAGGGCGAAACGCTTTCTAGGCATTCATCAAGCCCCACCATCCGGCACGAACACATAACCCACGCCCCAGACGGTCTGGATGTAGCGAGGTTGTGCCGGATCGGGCTCGATCATTTTGCGCAAGCGGGAGATCTGCACGTCCAGGCTGCGGTCGAACGGTTCGAACTCGCGGCCACGTGCCAACTGAGCCAGCTTGTCGCGCGACAAAGGTTGGCGCGGGTGACGCACCAGGGCCTTGAGCATCGAGAACTCGCCGGTGGTCAGCGAGATGGGCTCGCCTTCCTTGCTCAGACGGCGCAGGGCCAGATCGAACTCGAAGGGGCCGAACTGCACGGTCTGTGCTTCCTTGGCAGGCGCACCAGGCGCTTCCTGGGCCGGGCGGCGACGCAGCACGGCGTGGATGCGGGCCAGCAGTTCGCGGGGGTTGAAGGGCTTGGGCAGGTAGTCGTCGGCGCCCACTTCCAGGCCCACGATGCGGTCCACATCCTCGACCTTGGCGGTCAGCATGATGATCGGTGTGACGTCGTTGGCGGCGCGCAGGCGGCGGCAGATCGACAGGCCGTCTTCGCCTGGGAGCATCAGGTCCAGCACGATCAGGTCGACCGTTTCACGCGTCAGCAGGCGGTTGAGCGCCTTGGCGTCTTCGGCCAGCAGGACTTCGAAACCCTCCTGGCTCAGGTAGCGGCGCAGCAAATCGCGGATGCGCGCATCGTCATCGACCACGAGCACGCGGTCGGGACGCTGGTTGGGAGTCGTGGAGGTCATCTCTGCATTCCTCGGCATTTGTAACAGACGCGGATTGTGCGCAGTTTATCCGCGCGAAAACCGGTGCGCTGACCAGCTGTTACAAATATTGCGACCGTATGAACACCTCGTCAAGCCCATGGCGGGTTGTAGATCTTTGTCGTCGGTGAGCCTGGGCTGTGCGTTAACGTTGATGCGCCCGCCATCTTGGCTGGGTGCCATCCAGAAAGAAGGTCATTGATGCGACAAGCGTTTTCGTCTCGTTCCAGTCTGTCTCGCGGCTTGACAGGGGCTTTGCTGGCCAGTGCCTTGGCCATGGGCGCCTCAGCTGCGCATGCTGAGCCAGACGCTCAGCAAAACGTGGTGCGTTTCTCCGCAGGTGCCACGCAAGAGGTCACTCAGGATCTGTTGATCGTGACCTTGCAGGCCTCGCGCGAAGGCAGTCAGGCTGCCGAGGTGCAAGCGGGTTTGAAGCAGGCCATGGACGCGGCCCTGACTGAGGCGCGCAAGGCAGCGCATCCGCAGGGTATGGAGGTGAGAACAGGCACCTTCTCGGTGCAGCCTCGCTACAACAACTCGGGCCGGGTCAATGGCTGGCAGGGCTTCGCGCAATTGATTCTGGAAGGCACGGACGTTGCGCGCATCACGCAGACGACCGGGCGCATCAACCAGCTCAATGTGATCAACGTGAGCTACGGGCTGTCGCGCTCTCTGCGCGAGCAATATGAATCCACCTTGACCAGCCAGGCAATTGCGCGTTTCAAAGCGCGCGCCTCGCAAATGGCAGCTGATTTCGGCATGAAGGGCTACACCCTGGGGGATGTCACTGTGTCCTCGACCGACCCCGGCTTTGAGCCTCGTCCCTACCTGGCCAAGGCCATGGCCATGCGCGCGGAGATGGCAGATGCGCCATTGCCGGTAGAGCCGGGTAAAGGTGTGCTGTCGGTGACCGTCAACGGTCAGGTCACGCTCAAGCCCTGACCGGTTACGGCGGGCTATGCAGGTCTTGCTTGCTCAGTCCGCCGCCGGGTAGCTGGTCTGTTCGCGCCACTGGCCGCCGATCAGCACCTGGTGGGGCAGGAACTGCGCCTTGTAGGCCATCTTCTGGCTCTCGGCAATCC
>NZ_SCTN01000134.1 GCF_004297345.1 Aquabacterium sp.
GTATATAATCTAAGTCTTCGCTAGATAACCAGTTCTAGCGGTCTTCGCAAGAAGATGCCAGGTGCGGGCTCCTAGCTCAGTTGGTAGAGCAGCGGACTCTTAATCCGTTGGTCGACAGTTCGAATCTGTCGGGGCCCACCAAAATTTAAAAAGGACTTGTCGAAAGACAGGTCCTTTTTTCTTTGGTGCCTTCGCTGCCTGCTTCAGGCTTCATCCCCATTGCGTCTTGCCGATATAGCGATGTCGACCGTGTTTGCGGTCCGTCTGTCGTGCTTCGTCGAAGCGAGGATGTCATCATGGGGAACCCGTCCTTACTACAAGTGCTTTTAAAGCCAGGCATGCGGCTCATGCGCATCCTGCCTTACAGAGCCAAGCGCTTGCTGCTGTACGTGCTGCTGGTGGTGCCAACCCTGGGCATGAGTTGGTGCGCTTTGTCATTCGCGCCGGCAGACAAGCAGGGCGTGATCTTGTTGTCGGGCGGTGTCGTTGCTGTCCTGGCGCTGTATCTGGGTGGCAGCATGTTGCGCAACACACACGGTGCCATGCGCGTGCTGCAAGCCTCCGTGGCGCAACTTGCTGCGGGTGATTTTGCGACACGCATCCGCCTTCGTGCCACGGATGAGCTGGCTGAAATGGGCAACTCGCTGGATCAGACCACGGGTCACATCTCTCAGATGGTGTCCGACATTCGCAGTAATTCGGCCATGGTGGCTCAGGCAGGCATCAAGTTGGCAGATGACACGCAGGCCTTGGCCGATCGCACCGATGCCCAGGCCAGACGCCTGGAGCAAACCGCCACCCATGTGCGAGACATCAACCATGCCTTGAGCGCCAGCGCGGCCAGTGCGACGTCCGTGGATCAGACGATGTCGGATGTGCGTCAGATGGCGGAGGATGGCGGCGTGGCGGTCAACAGTGCTGTTGCCTCTGTGCTCGATATTCAGAGCAGTTCGCGTCGGGTGCAGGAAATCATTGGCGTGATCGAAGGGATCGCGTTCCAGACCAACATCCTGGCGCTCAATGCGGCAGTGGAAGCCGCGCGGGCAGGGGAGCAGGGGCGCGGCTTCGCCGTGGTGGCCGCTGAAGTGCGCTCGCTCGCGCAGCGCAGTGCTACCGCGGCCAAGGAAATTCGGCAACTCATCGGGGAGTCGGTGCAGCACGTCGAAACGGGTGTCGCCCAGATCAACGGCACGCACGAAACCTTCGAGCGCATCGTCAACGGCATCCGGTCTGTGGCGACTGAAGTGCGAACCATCGCCGCATCGTCGCAGGAGCAAAGCGCTGCGTTGGGCGAGGTGGCACAAGCCGTGGCGCAGCTTGACGAGATCACGCAGCAGAATGCGCGCATGGTGGAGCAGGCATCTCACAGTTCCACGCAGTTGAGCGAGCGCGCGCATCGTCTTGCCGAGGCGGTGGAGTCATTCCGTTTGCGTCAGGGCAGTGCAGATGAGGCCATGTCCCTGGTGAACAAGGCTGTTGCGCTTTACAGGTCGCATGGCCAGCAGGCGCTGGGCATGATCACCAGCGATCAAAAGACCTTCATTGATCGCGACATGTATGTGTTTGCCTTTGATCGACAAGGGCGTTATCGAGCCTTTGCCGGCAAGACAGACAAGGTGGGCTCAGCCGTGCGCGACAACCCGGGCGTGGATGGCGATCGACTGGTCCGCGAGGCGTTTGACCGGGCAGCCCATGGTGGCGGCTGGGTGGACTACGCGTTCACGAATCCCCAGACGGGTGTGGTCGACCTCAAGACCTCCTATGTCGAGCCCGTGGCTGACGACCTGCTCATCGGTTGTGGCGTGTACAAGGCCCGAGGGCAATCGGCTACCGATCTGGTGGCGGCACTGGCGCCACGCGTCATCCGATCCGAGCAACGGCAAGTGCTGGGGGTATCTGCTCGCAAGGGGCGGGGCAGGTCGGCAACTCGTGTGGCCACAAGCGGGATCAAGCCTGCCCGCGCATCCTGACGATCACTGGCCGGGCTTGATCGGCTTGCCCGCTTCCCGACGGCGCAGTGCCATTTCGCGGCCCATGCCTTGCAGGTCCCATTCGGCGATCCGCGCTTTGGCTTCCGGGTAGATCAGTGACTCTTCCAGCGCCATGTGATCCTGATACAGCGCCTGGAACACGGGAACGGCGTGCGCAAGCTGGTCAATGTTGAACCAGTTGTAGCCCGCAGCGATCGATTCGAACTGAGGGGCCAGTTCCAGCCAGTCTTCTTCGATCCAGCCGTGATCCTGCTGCAGGCGCAGCGTGTGGCGCACGAGTTCGTCGTCGCCGCTGTTGATCAGTGCAGGGAAGACGTGCCGTTCTTCATCCAGGTGATGCTGACGCGCCGTGTTCATGAAGAACAGGAAGATGGCGCGGGCCATTTCCTGGGTCTTGCCATCGACGCCCTTGTCTTGCAAGTGAACAACCAGATCACCCATTTGCTGCAGGGCCGTCACCATTTGCTGATGGCAGGCATCCAGCACGTCAAAAGGTTCGATCGCGCGGCCTCTGGGGATGCCGGTTTGTGTGGAAGAGGTTTGAAGTACGGCAGACATGGTGGGCTCCTGCGTCAGGTTGCTGGGCGCGTGAGAGATATCACTGAGTTCGATTCTCGACACCTGCAGCAGGTCGGATTTGCGCTAGGTCAATCCATGCACCGAGCACCCTCATCCCCGGGTTGTACCGCCTTTTCTTGATGTGGGGCAAGCCTGTGACGTGGGTGTGTATGTGCGGCAATTGCTTGCAAAAGTGCTCATTCAGGGCGCTTCGCCATGAAGTCCTTTGAGCTGAAGCAATAGACGGGGAGGGAAAGCCCTTGAGAAGGGGGAATCCCTTGCTTGTGCTTCGAATCTAGGGGGTGGGTTTGCGCGTATTCGCGTCGAATTTCGAGTAACCGAAACGGGTTACCCCTCATTTCGAGCGAGTTGGGACGCGTTCGAATGTGAATCAACAACTCGCTGATGCCCCATCACTGAATTGTGTGCCACGTTGATTCGCCGTATTTACCAGAGGAGCAAACTCATGAAGATGTCTTTCGCTATCCGCTCGTTGGCTGTCACGACCATGCTGAGTGCAGCCGCCGTTTCTGCCCACGCTGATTTGAAGATCCCGTTCGGATGGACGCAGTCCAACTCGGTTCAGAAGTTTCCTGCAAAAGTGCTGGAACTGTTCGACCTGGTGTACCTTGAAATCAATGCCAAGGGCAATGCCACGTCGCTTAACGATGTGCCTCACGTGCCTGTTGTGCAAAGCGAGTTGGCTGTGCCCAAGGCGCAGTCGTACTCCCTGCCTGTGACGGAGATCGTGATCGGCAGCAAGCTCAATATCGCGGCAGGTTCCGCCATCGGTTCGGCGCTGGAGTTCCGTCGTGCGCTGGATGACGGCAGCTATGTGGGTGTCACGCTGGCCAACTTCACGCTGAACTACGTGACCAAGAAGGTCTGGTGCGATGCCAAGGCCTCTGGTGCGGTCAGCAAGCACATCGCCGTTTATGACTTCCATGTCGCCACGCCTTTGGCTCTCAAGTACAAGTTTCCTTTGACCGTGACTGGTCATGAAGTACTGGACAAGTTGATGATCACGGCAGACGGCAAGCAGGTGTTTACCGATGGCCTCCAGTTGGAGCCATGGGCTGCTGCCGCGCTGAATGAGGACATGGGCACGCTGACCCAGGACATCAGCACCAACATCCGCAAGCCTGCACTGAAGTCGACCAAGCCGTACGTGCCGGCCATGTAATGCGGGGATGAAGCGATTGCGCTGGGATGGCGGTGGACCTGGGAGGGTCAGCCCAACGCTTTCGCAATTGTGTGCCTGGGCACGGTGGGCCTGGGCACTTTTACATCGAACCAGCTTCGCACGTCGGCATCCAGCTCGACGCCATGCATGAAGTTGTAGATCGCCTTCTTGAGTGCGCGGCCCATGGCGTTGTGGTCCACGCCCGTGGGGTCGATGAAGCCAACATCGTTTTTCGCAAAGTTGCCGGGAGGCAGCGCTTGCAGTGTGATCCCGTATTCATCGGGGTTCTGCCCAACGGGCGAATGCACGGTGCAGGCAAAGCGGTGGAAGAAGCCGCTCTGGATGCAGCCGTTCTCAAAGAGCTGACGCACGTACTCCAGCGCATCAACCGTGTCTTGCACCGTTTGCGTGGGGAAGCCATACATCAGGTAGGCATGTACCAGCACACCGGCTTCAGTGAACGAGCGCGTCACGCGTGCCACTTGTTCTACGGACACGCCTTTTTTCATCAGTGCCAGCAGGCGATCTGATGCGACCTCCAGCCCGCCCGAGATGGCGATGCAGCCGCTGTCAGACAGCAGCTGGCACAGCTCGGGCGTGAAGGACTTTTCAAAGCGGATGTTGCCCCACCATGAGATCTGAAGCTTGCGCTTGATGAGCTCTTGCGCCAGCGCGCGCAGGGCTTTGGGTGGCGCGGCCTCGTCTACGAAATGAAAACCGGTCTGGCCTGTTTCCTTGACGATGGCCTCGATGCGGTCGACCAGGATCTCGGCGTTGGCGTTTTCGTAGCGCGAGATGTAATCCAGGCTGACATCGCAGAAGCTGCATTTCTTCCAGTAGCAGCCGTGTGCAATGGTCAGCTTGTTCCAGCGGCCATCAGACCACAGGCGGTTCATGGGGTTGAGCATGTCCAGCAGGGACAGGTACTCATCTACGGGCAGGCCATCCCAGGTGGGCGTACCGACTTCGGCAAAGGCGATGTCGGGCTCTTGCCAGTTCTGGTACTTCACGGTGCCTGTATCGGCATCGCGCATGAAGGTGCGCACCAGGCGCTGTACCGAGCGTTGGCCTTGCAGGTGTTCGATCAAGGCGAGCAAGGGGCGCTCGCCGGCGTCGAGTGACACGAAGTCCACGAAGTCGAACACCCGGGGCTCGGCCAGTTCTCGCAGCTCGGTGTTGACGAAGCCGCCGCCCCAGCCAATGGCGATGTGAGGTGCATGGGCCTTGATGGCCTGGGCGATGCGCAAGGCTGCGTAGACGTTGCCAGGGAAGGGCGTGGACAACAGCACCAGCGTGGGCTGATGGCGCTCGATGGCTTCAATGGCCAGGGCCTGCAGCGTGCGGTCGATCAGATTGGGCTCGGCCACCAGGGCCTGGGCCAGCGGGTCGAAGCTGGGCTGGCTGGTGGCCAGGGATTCGGCATAGCGCACGAACTGGAAGCGTTCGTCCACGGCATCGCGCAGCACATCGGCCAGGTCATTGAGGTAGAGCGTGGCCATGTGCTTGGCTCGGTCGGCCGTGCCCAGCGCGCCGAAGGCCCAGGCCAGGGGCTCGTCGCCCTCTTCGCCAACGGTGTAGCTGTCGATGGACGCGAAGCGCGGGCCTTCAGGCAGGAAGCTGCGGTTGCAGATGCGGTGCGCCAGCGTGGGGTCGCGGCCTTGCAGAAAGCGCAGTACCGGGCCGATGGTGCGTTGGTACTGCTCGAACTGCTCATCAAACGACTGGGTGGCGGGCGTTTGGCGTTTGCGTGGCAGGGCCAGAACCTGTTCGCGCAGGGCTTGCAGGCCTTCTGCCGAGAGAAGCTTGAGCACCAGCTTGAGGGCGAGGTCTTCTTGGAAGGCCTCGATACCACGTGAGCGCAGGAAGCCCGTGAGGTAAGCCGTCGAAGGGTAGGGCGTGTTGAGCTGCGTCATCGGGGGGATGATCGACAACACGCGGGTGGAGGCTGTTTGGGGCGACTGGGACGGCTGGGCTGGCATGGGGTCGAATTGTGCCAGCGAGGTGGCTTTGTGCCGTTGCTCGCTGGTTCGTTGGCGCCTGGTTTGCTCACATATCAGTGTGGATCAAATGTCTGGAGAACCACTTCCCAGCGCATCAAGCAATTTCTTGTTGTTCATCTTGCGCGCATAGTTCATTGCACTGACGCCCTGAAAGTAGACGCTTGAGTAGTTGACACCCCACTTTTTCATCAGCCTGATCCCCTGTGGATCGTTGGTGAAAACGGGAAGCAGCGCTACAGGCACAGCTTGCTCACCAACCGTGGCGGTGGGGTTGGCGCCGACCTTGATCAGTCTGCCTGCGGTGTCATATTCGTGATCTTTGACGGCATAGGCTAGTGCCGTCATGCCATCGTTGTCTTTCTGGTCCACCATTTCCCCGGCTTTCACCAAAGAGGTCGCAGCTTTCAAGGTGACAACGCTTGACCCCAGGCGGTAGAAAAGTCTGGAACCAACAGGGAAGTACACCCGCGCACGGTTTATGTATTCGAGGCGCTTGGCCTCACTGGCGCGAGACCACTTCATGTAATACGCCATACCAAGGGCCTCTTTCGAACTGTTGAATTGACAGTCCGACGGGTTTGCATCCTTCAGCAAGTCAATGGCGACATCGGGATCATCTTTCTCCTGCACGGCAAACAAGGCATAGCTGACAACATGGCAACTATCTTCTCCAAAATCGCGCACTCTGTTTTTGTGTAGTTTTTCAAGAGCGTCCAGATCGTGTTTGCCTTCGTAGATGGCTATCAATTTCTCGAATGCATCAGCGCGAGCACGATCGTATGTGTCATGCGTAGGCGGGTGATTGATTGCCTTTTGGTACATCTTGATGGCAGCCTCGGTTTGCCCCTGCATCATCAATAGTTCGCCCCAGTTGGACCAAAGCCAAAGATTAGGTGGATTTGACTGAGATGCACTTGTGAAATCCTTTTCCGCGTCTTTATAGTGCCCCTGGTGCGCGGACACGTAGCCTCTCAGAATGAGGGCATTCACACTGGTGGAATCAATGCTCAATGCCGAGTCAAGGTATCGTCTGGCTTGATGCAGGCCTTCTGGCCCCCAGTTGGTTTTCATGGCGACTCTGGCCATTTCGATGTATGCGCCAGTTATCTTTCCGTTTTTTAGTAGCAGGCGCTCCAGCAAGGTTCTGGCGTCAAACAATGACTCCCTGGTGCCCTCATCAATCAATCGTACAGCGTTGGCAAGGGACGTCGATGGACCGTCATTCCGTATGCTCCGATCTGCCTCCCAAATTTGTCTGTCTGGCCACTTGATGGTTTGCTTGATCACCTTTTTGATTTCATAGGGGCGTCCATCATCCTTGAGTCCTTTCAATGTGGCTACGACCCATTCCGTTTGAACCTGTTTGTGAGTTCGTTCAACGATGTTGAGTTGGGTGTTGTAGCTATCTGAGAAGACGTCAGGTCGAACCAATTCAACCGTATAGGATCGCGCGCGCTCATTTGGATTCACAGGCACTGGGGCCGTGAAAAAAGGCCCCGTTGGTGATGATGTCGCTGACGCATTTATCGTCAGCAGAGGCGGGAAGCGTTTGGCCGCCATGGCAATCTCGCATGTCGCTAGCCAGCGCCCGTCAGCATCTTGTGTCACGATCAACCGCGAGATGGCATCTTCATTCCGGTTGATTGTGTCGTCGTTCGCCCCGGATGCCGTACTGCTTGGCCCGGGTGTCGGCGGGTTGGCGATTTGAGCCCGCACGGACATCGACGTGAGCGCCGTCATGATCAGCCATGCGCAACATGCGCGGATACCAATTTGAAATTTCACAACCGTCCCTTTTTGATCGTTGGCGTTCCATTTGATCTGGCATTCTAGGCATCATGAAGTGCTAGGTTCATGGTTGATCGCGGTGATTTCCGTTTGTCGTGGCTCACGTTCTGGCGAGCATCGCAAGGCAGCCCCGCCAAGGGCAGGGCCACCAACGTGAAGCCTGGCCACAGGCCGACTCAGACTCCGCCTTGCGCTCCCCTGACGAAGCGCTTCAAACCATCACAAGAAGCGCTCAAGCAACTTCCGCGAATGCTTGTCCAGCGCCAGCCGGTCTTGCACCATGAAGCTCACACCATGCCCGCCCGTGATCAGCAAGCGGCCTTCACCCAGTCGGCGGATGTCGTCTTCGGTCTTGAGCACAAAGTCGGTACGACCTCGGTCTGTACTGACAGTCCAGGTGCTCGGCGTAGAGAAGGTAGAAACAGCCTCGATGGCTCTGATCACCGGCGCGAAATCGCGGCTGGCCAGTTCTTCTTCCAACAGCAGGCGCATGGCTGACGGCAGGCCACTGATGCGATCCACCCAGGCCAGCTCATGCCCATCCGGGCTCACGATGGACAGGCCCTCGTCAGGCGCCGCAATCGGAAAGGCGCGCACGGGCACCACGCCTACATGCGCCTGGCCATCGGCGCCAGTGAACACGAGTCGGCCAAAGGCATTGCGTTCGAGAGAAAAGTTCGGGGTGCTCATGATGGACTCAGCTTTCTCGTCATTCCGCATCGATCAAGGCGTCTTGCTCGGCCTTGCGAGCCTGCGCCTCATACAGGCGCCAGTAAGCGCCTTGCTTGGCCATCAACTCGTCATGCGGGCCCACTTCAACCACCTGGCCACGGTCCATTACCACCAGGCGATCGGCCTTGCGCAGCGTCGACAAGCGGTGCGCGATCGCGATCGTCGTGCGGCCTTGCACCAGGTTGTCCAGCGCCTTCTGGATTTCCTTTTCGGTCTCGGTGTCCACAGATGACGTGGCCTCATCGAGGATCAGGATGCGCGGGTTGATCAACAGCGCACGTGCGATCGAAATGCGCTGGCGCTCACCACCCGACAAGCCCTGGCCACGCTCGCCCACCAGCGAGTCATAGCCTTGCGGCAAGCGCAGGATGAACTCGTGTGCATGGGCCGCACGCGCTGCAGCCACGATCTCTTCGCGGGTCGCGTCTGGTTTGCCATAAGCGATGTTCTCGGCAATCGTGCCGAAGAACAGGAAGGGCTCTTGCAGCACCAGGCCGATGTGCTTGCGGAAGTCCGATACGCCGATGCGGCGCACGTCCACGCCATCGACCTTGATGGCGCCGTCCGTCACGTCATAGAAGCGGCAGATCAGGTTGACCAGCGTGCTCTTGCCCGAGCCACTGTGGCCCACCAGGCCAATCATCTCGCCGGGCTTGATCTCCAGGTTCAGGCCACGGATCACCGAGCGGCTGCCATAACGAAAGCCGATGCTCTCCATGGTCAAACCGCCTTGCAGATTGTTCAGCTTGACCGGGTTGGTGGGCTCGGGCACGTTCGAGACGTGATCCAGGATGTCGAAGATGCGCTTGGCGCCGGCAGCCGCCTTTTGCGTGACCGACACGATGCGGCTCATCGAATCCAGGCGGCCATAGAAGCGGCCGATGTAGGCGATGAAGGCCGTGAGCACACCCACGGTGATCTGCTCTTTGGAGACCAGCCAGATGCCGAAGCTCCAGACCACCAGCAGGCCGATTTCCGTCATCAGCGCCACGGTGGGCGAGAACAGCGACCAGGTCTTGTTGAGCTTGTCGTTGATCTCCAGGTTGTGCAAGTTGGCATCACGGAAGCGCTTGGATTCGCGGTGCTCCTGCGCAAAGGCCTTGACCACGCGGATGCCGGGAATGGTGTCGGCCAGCACATTGGTGACCTCGCCCCACACGCGGTCGATTTTCTCGAAACCGGTGCGCAGCTTTTCTCGCACAAGATGGATCATCCAGGCGATGAAGGGCAGGGGGATCAAGGTGACCAGCGCCAGCCAGGGGTTGATGGAGAACAGGATGATGGCCGTCATGCCGATCATCAGCACATCGGTGGCGAAGTCGAGCGCATGCAAGGACAGGAACACGCTGATCCGGTCGGTCTCGGAGCCGATGCGCGACATCAGATCACCCGTGCGTTTGCTGCCGAAGTAGTCCAGCGACAGGTTGAGCAGGTGGTCAAACGTGGTGGTGCGCAGGTCGGCGCTGATGCGTTCGGACACCAGGGCCAGCAGGTAGGTGCGAGCCCAGCCCAGGCCCCAAGCGAGCAGGGCCGAACCCAGCAGGCCGCCCATCAGCATGGCCACCAGCCATGGGTCGATGCTGCGTGTGGTCTGGAAGGGGATCAGCACCTTGTCCATCAGCGGGATGGTCAGGTAGGGCGGCACCAGTGTGGCGGCCGTTGAAGCCAGGGTCAGCAGGAAGCCGGCCAACAGTTGCCCTTGATATGGCTTGGCGAAGCGCCACAGGCGCAGCAGCACCCAGGTCGAGGGGGGCGTTTGCAATTCGCGTGTGCAAACCGGACATTCATCGCTGTCCGGCGGGAGCTGGGCCTTGCAGGTCGGGCACTGGGTGCTGTCGTCCTCTTCAGGCGCTTGTCCGGTTTTCAGGGTGAGCTGGCGGCGCTCGAACTGTTCCAGCAGACGCAGCACCTGCACCTGAACGTCCAGCGTGAAACGCCAGAATGCGAGGCGCTGATTCGCATCGTGCAATTCCAGCGTGCCGACGCCCGCGTGATCGTGTTGACGCAACTGCAGATCCGGTGTCAGCGGCCAGCTTTGCCAGGCGGTTTCTCCTGCGGGCCGGGCCAGCAAACGCCGCTCGGTCAGCACGATAGGGGACGCTTCGAACCGAAGTTGAGCGTCCAAGTCAACCTCCAGCCGACTCAATACGTTTTCATCTGAGGCCAGCGGCAATTCTGCTCTGGTCGGGTCTTGATCGGCATGATGCCTGTGGGCGTCAACTGGATGGTTTTTGTGCATGGTTCGGTACTAACGCGTGAGGGCACCTGTTCGGATGACCTGCGAGCGGAACCCGCCATTTTCCCTCATCGCCCGGCGATGGAGGGCGTTAAGCAAGGCACAATATCGGGTTTACCCGATTCCCCAGCCGGTCCCACTGACCAAACGGACGCTTTACCCCCGCTGGACATGAGCAAAAAGAACGACATCAAGCTGCTGCGCATCAACTACCTGCGTGGCCCCAATATCTGGACTTACCGTCCGGTGCTGGAAGTCTGGCTGGACCTGGGCGAGCTGGAGGATTTCCCTTCCAACAAGCTGCCCGGCTTCAATGATCGCCTCACGAAGCTGATGCCGGCGCTGGTCGAGCACCACTGCGGCGTGGGCGAGCGGGGCGGTTTCATCGAGCGTTTGACTGAAGGCACTTGGGCCGGGCACATCCTGGAACACGTGGTCATCGAGTTGCTGAACCTGGCGGGCATGCCCACCGGTTTTGGCCAGACCCGCAGCACTTCACAGCATGGCGTTTACCGCATGGTTTTCCGTGCGCGTGATGAACAAGTCGCCCGTACCGCCCTGAAAGAGGGCCACGCCTTGCTGATGGCCGCGATCAACGACGAGCCTTTCGATGTGGACAAGGCGGTCGAAGAAGTCCGCACCCACATCGACGATTACTACCTTGGCCCCTCAACTGCGGCCATCGTGGGGGCCGCGACCGACCGTCGCATTCCCCACATCCGCCTCAATGATGGCAACCTGGTTCAGCTGGGTTATGGCGCCGCCCAGCGGCGCATCTGGACGGCCGAGTCCGACCTGACCAGCGCGATCGCTGAAGGAATCTCCCGCGACAAGGACCTGACCAAGAGCCTGCTCAAGTCCTGCGGTGTGCCGGTGCCGGAAGGCCAGATTGTCAATTCGGCGGACGAGGCCTGGGAAGCCGCTGAGGACATCGGCGTGCCCGTGGTGGTCAAGCCGAGCGACGGCAACCATGGCCGGGGCGTGTCGCTGGATTTGAACTCGCGTGAAGACGTGGAAGCGGCCTTCAAGCTGGCCGAACAGCATGGCTCCGAAGTGCTGGTCGAGCGCTACATCCGTGGCGACGAGCACCGCATCCTGGTGGTCGGCGGCAAGGTCGTGGCAGCGGCTCGTGGCGAATCCGCCTGGGTGACGGGCGACGGCAAGTCCACCGTGGTCGAGTTGATCGACCTGCAACTCAATACCGACCCTCGCCGTGGCCTGACGGAAGACTTCCCGCTCAACCGCATCAACATCGCAGAAGATGAAGTGGTGCTGCTGGATCTGCAACGTCAGGGCCTGACTGCGCAAGCCGTGCCCGCCGAAGGCCGTCGCGTGCTGATTCAACGCAATGGCAACGTCGCGCTGGATTGCACCGATGACGTCCATCCCGATGTGGCTTATCTGGTTGGCCTGGCTGCCCGCGTGGTGGGCCTGGACATCGCCGGTGTGGACGTGGTGGCCGAAGACATCTCCAAGCCCTTGCTGGCGCAAGGTGGCGCGGTGGTGGAAGTCAACGCAGGCCCTGGTCTGCTGATGCACTTGAAGCCGGCAGAAGGCTTGCCACGCCCGGTTGGCAAGGCCATCGTGGATCACCTGTTCGATGAGGGTGCGTCTGGCCGTGTGCCCATCATCGGCGTGGCCGGGTCACAAGGCACCAGCAACATCGCTCGCCTGACGGCCTGGCTGCTGCACCTGAGCGGCAAGCACGTGGGCCTGGCGTGTCGTGAAGGCCTCTACCTGGGTAGCCGCCGCGTTGAAGCGGGCGACCGTGCCAACTGGGACGCTGGTCAACGCTTGCTGATGAATCGCGAGGTCAACGCGGTCGTGCTGGAAAACGGTGCGGCCAGCATCCTCAACGACGGCCTGGCTTATGACCGCTGCGCCGTGGGCGTGGTGACCGATCTGCTGGGTGCGGAGGCACCTGTCGATCAGACCCTGGCTGAGCACGATATCCACGAGACCGGGCAGATGTTCAAGGTGCTGCGCACCCAGGTGGACGTGGTGCTGCCCGATGGCGTGGCGGTGCTCAATGCCGCAGACGATCGTCTGGTCGAGATGGCTGATCTGTGCGACGGCGAAGTCATCTTCTACGATCTGGATCACCACAACCCGGCCATGGTGGCGCACCGCGCCAAGGGCGGCCGCACCGTGTCGATCGAGGGGCACCACGTGCTGCTGACGCACAACGGCTATATGCCCGTGCGTTGCGCTGATCTGAACAGCGCCGCGGCGCGTCGCATGATCGGCGCAGGCAGCGATCACGCCATCCCCGGCTCCAGCGTCAAGTCGCTGCTGGCCGCTGTGGCAGTGGCCTGGGCTTTGGGCATCCCGCCCGAGCTGATCGCCGCAGGCCTTGAAACCTTTGATCCTTCTCCCAAAGCCGTTCGCTGAACGGTGCGCTCAAACAAGAGAATACGCTGATGGACGTTTCACGCATCAGGGCCCTGCGCGGTCCCAATCTCTGGAGTCGTCACACTGCCATTGAGGCCGTTGTGTCGTGCGAACCCCAAGAGCGCGCCATTGACCAGTTGCCTGGTTTTGAAGACGCCTTGCGCAAGATCTTTCCTTCGCTGGGGCCTCTGCGTCCCGATGGCCGCCCTGGGCAGATCAGCCTGGCCCATGTGCTGGAAGCCTCCGCGCTGGCCTTGCAGGCGCAAGCCGGTTGCCCGGTGACCTTCAGTCGCACCGCGCAGACGGTCGAGACTGGTGTCTACCAGGTCGTGGTGGAGTACAGCGAAGAGCAGGTTGGCAGGCTGGCTTTCGACAAGGCGCAGGCCTTGCTGCAGGCTGCGCTGGCTGGTGGTGAGTTCGATGTGGAAGCCGCACTGGCCGAACTGCGCGAACTCGATGAAGACGTGCGTCTGGGCCCTTCAACCGGTTCCATCGTGACGGCCGCTGCCGCACGTGGCATCCCATGGCGCCGCTTGACCACGGGCAGCCTGGTGCAGTTCGGCTGGGGCTCCAAGCAGCGCCGCATCTGGGCCGCCGAGGTGGACGACACCAGCGCCGTCTCCGAATCGATCGCGCAAGACAAGGACCTGACCAAGCGCCTGCTTGCCGCAGCCGGTGTGCCCGTGCCCATCGGTCGCCCGGTCAATGATGTGGATGATGCCTGGGCGGTGGCGCAAGAGATCGGCCTGCCGGTCGTGTGCAAGCCGCAGGACGGCAACCAGGGCAAGGGCGTGACGGTCAACATCACCAGCCGTGAACAGCTGGAGATCGCTTTCAAGGCCGCAGCCGATATCGGCGATGTGATGGTTGAAAAGTACCTGCCCGGCAACGACTTCCGTCTGCTGGTTGTGGGTGACAAGCTGGTGGCAGCTGCCCGTCGTGATCCGCCTCATGTGATCGGCGATGGCGTGCACACGGTGCGCGCGCTGGTCGATAAGGTGAACGCCGACCCGCGCCGCGGCGAAGGTCATGCCACCTCGCTGACAAAAATACGCTTTGATGACATCGCCATTGCGCGTTTGTCTGATCAGGGTCTCAAGCCTGAAACGGTGCCTGAAAAGGGCCGCCGCGTCATTCTGCGCAACAACGCCAACCTGTCCACCGGCGGTACCGCCACCGATGTGACCGATGACGTGCATCCCGAGGTGGCGGCTCGCGCCATTGCCGCTGCCCAGACCATCGGTCTGGAAATCTGCGGCGTGGATGTGCTGGCCGAAAGCGTGCACAAGCCGCTGGAAGACCAGAACGGCGGCATCGTGGAAGTGAACGCCGCACCTGGTCTGCGCATGCACTTGTCGCCTTCCTACGGCAAGGGGCGCAATGTGGGTGAAGCCATGGTGGCCAAGCTCTACAAGCCCGGTGACGATGGCCGCATTCCCGTGGTGGCCGTGACCGGCACCAATGGCAAGACCACGACCGCTCGCCTGACCGCGCACCTGCTGGCCACCAGTGGCCTGCGTGTGGGTATGACCAACACCGATGGTGTCTATGTGAACGGCCGTCAGATCGACAGCGGTGATTGCTCCGGCCCCAAGAGCGCCCGCAATGTGCTGATGCACCCGGATGTGGACGCCGCCGTGTTCGAAACCGCCCGTGGCGGCATCCTGCGCGAAGGCCTGGGTTACGACCGCTGCCAGACCGCTGTCGTGACCAACATCGGCGCTGGCGATCACCTGGGCTTGAACTACATCACGACCGTCGAAGACCTGGCCGTGCTCAAGCGCGTGATCGTGATGAACGTGGCGCCCAACGGCTATGCCGTGCTCAATGCCACGGACCCGATCGTCACGGCGATGGCGCCCAAGTGCCCCGGCGGCATCATTTACTTTGCGGCTGATCCGCACAACCCGGTGCTGACGGCGCATCGCGCCCAAGGCAAGCGCACGCTGTGTGTGGATGGCGACGCCATCGTGGTGTCCGAGGGCAACTGGCGCGAAAGCCTGCTGCTGCGTGATATTCCCATCACGCGCAATGGCAGCATCGGCTTCCAGGTCGATAACGTCATGGCAGCCATTGGCGCGGCCTGGAGTTCTGGCCTGGACTGGGACACCATCCGCCGTGGTCTGGCCAGCTTCGTCAACGATGCGGACAACGCCCCCGGTCGCTTCAATGTGATGGACTTCCGCGGTGCCACCGTGATCGCCGACTATGGCCACAACCCGGATGCCATGCGTGCCCTGGTTGCTGCTGTGAATGCCTTGCCGGCCAAGCGCCGCTCGGTGGTCATCAGCGGTGCGGGCGATCGTCGTGATGAAGATATCCGCGAACAGACGGCCATTCTGGGGGATGCCTTCGATGATCTGATCCTGTTCCAGGACGCCTGCCAGCGTGGCCGTGAAGACGGCGAGGTTTTGAACTTGTTGCGTGAAGGCCTGGCCAAGGCGCAACGTGCTCAGAAGGTCGATGAGATCCGCGGTGAATTCGTGGCCATCGACGTGGCGTTGGATCGCCTGCAACCCGGCGACCTGTGCCTGGTGCTGGTCGATCAGGTGGAGGAGGCCCTGGCTCATCTGGCCAAGCGTTGCGAGGCCTCTCAACAGGCAGCTTGATCCGCCATTGCTGAATGGAAGGCTGATGCGGCCGGGGTGTGCGAAATGTGCACCCCGGCCGCGTGCTTTTCTGGGAGATCAAGCCCACAGCACATGGCTGGTGCCATGATGGCGGGATTGCGACAGCGGAGTCCCGAGCATGCTCAGAGCCTTGTCTGATGACGCCCTGCAAAAACTGCTTCAAGAGGATGCGCCATATGGCGATCTGACCACGGTGGGGCTTGGTCTGGGCGACATGCCTGGCCGCATCGTGATGGCGGCACGCCAGCCCATGACGGTGTGCGGCGCGGAAGAAGCCGCTCGCTTGTTCGAGCTGTGCGGGGCGGTGGCCACCGTGATCACCCCCTCAGGCCGGCACGTGTTGGGGGGCGCCGAGTTGATCAGCGCCCATGGCCATGCATCGACCTTGTTGCTGGCCTGGAAGGTGGCGCAGACGTTGATCGAATACACCAGTGGCATCGCCAGCGAGGTGGCGCGCATGGTGACCGAGCTGCGCGCGGCAGGGCACAGTCAACCGGTGGCCTGTACGCGTAAGACCTTTCCCGGTACGCGCGCGCTGTCTGTCAAGGCGGTACTGAGTGGCGGGGGCATCATGCACCGCATGGGCTTGTCCGAGACGATGCTGCTGTTCCCTGAACACCGCGTCTTCCTGGATGCGAGCACCGACGACATGGTGGGCCGCTTGCGCAAATACCAGCCTGAGAAGCGGCTGGTGGTTGAAGTGGGCAGCATGCAGGAGGCTTTGGCCATGGCCACATCGGGGGCGGATGTGCTGCAATTGGAGCGCTTCACGCCTGAGGCTGTGAGGCAGTGCAAGGTTGCATTGCACGCCAGCCGTCTGCACCCCACGCTGGCCGTGGCGGGTGGCGTGAATGCCAGCAATGCCGTGTCCTACGCTGATGCCGGCGCCGATATCCTGGTGTCGTCGGCGCCGTATCACGCACCACCACGCGATGTGGAGGTGCGCTTCTCTCGTGACGTTTGATCAGCTTGCGTCGCTGCCGCGACGGCCCGGGCGGTGGGGACGATCACCCCGGTGATCCTTGACGGCGTCCTTGCATTCGGCAGAGACCTCATCCTTGTGCTCTTTCAGGCAGGCTGCGATGCGACCACCGCCAGGCTGGATGCCTTTGCACAGTGTCTTGGCGTCTTCCTTGCAGGCATCACGGACGCCGTCGGCTGCTTGTGCAGCGCCCAGACCCAGGGTGAGAGACAGGGCCGCCAGGCCCAGCAGAGTGGATGGATGCAGTTTCATGATGATGTGTCCTTGTTGCGCTGTCGTTGGGGAATCAGAATAAATCAAGGTTGGGCCTGGCCGCTCAGCCACGCTGCCCGAATGAGTCGTCCGCAATCCACTGATTGCACGGCGGGCTTCTGGTCCGGGTCATCGGAGCGCAGGCCGCTGCGGTCTTCGCGTGCCAGCACGCCGTAGAAGGTCTTGCTGGCGTCGATCCAGGGGTAGAAGCCGAAAGCGCCGGGGCTGCTGAAGGCGCCGTCACCCACCTTGGGATCGTCTTCAACCCAGTGGCCAATCGAGTAGTGCCAGGTTTCGGTTTGAGGGATCGGCGTCTTGACCGCCTCATTGGGACAGGTGGCCGGGTTCGTGCACACCGCGTGCGTACCCAGCAGGGCGCCGATTTGCAGATCGTTCTTGAGCACGGCGCGCAGGAAGCGGCTGTATTGGGCTGCCGTGCCCACACCGCCTCCGGCCAGCTGGGCCTGGCTGTAGCTGATGTCCCAATCCGGCCCGATGGGGCGCAGGCCGTGTTTGATGGCAGTTGCCAGTTCATCCTTGTTGAACATGCCCAGCCCCATCAAGGTGGCATGCTTTTGCATGTGGCCGCCGCTGTAGTCGAAGAGGCCTTCCGTCTGGGCGTCGATGCGGCCCCGGCCATTGAGCAGGCTGGACTGGCACTCGCCGACCGTCTGGCCGGGCAGGCAGATGCGGAAATGGGTGTAGCCGCTCTCGAATGTCAGAAAACGGATGTCTTCGTCCGTGAGCTTGCCTTGGCGTTCTTGCGCCACGTAGGCGCCATAGAGCCACTTGGAGGCCGATGCAAGGGCCATCTGAGTTTGTGCGCCGGGTGCCTTGTCGCCAGCCTGGCCAGCTGCAAGCGCGCGCTCCGCGTTGCCGACCTCCCAGAAGAAGGGCTGAGCTGCTTTGCAGGCTGCCGCGTCGTTGGCCGTGCTGCGTGCTGCCTCGGCGCGTTGCGGCAAGGGGATGCGGCCTGCGATGTCTGTGGCGTGCCCGGTCAAGGCGGTGAGCAGTCCGACAGTGCCCAGTGTGAGTGCGCGCATGGCATGTTCCTTTTGTCGTGGCCGGCGGATGGTGCGCCGGTGTGTTGGGGGTGCGAAGCGACTGTGTCGCAAACGCAGGCCGCGCACCAGACTGACAACGTGACATCCATGGCAAGCGATGACAGCGCTATCCGGCTTTGTCACCGCTTGTCATGATTTTGAGCCCGCACGCGTGACGAGGGCGCATCGGCTGGATGGCACCGGCGCCTATCATTCACACAGAATTCACGCAGACACAGCCCTGACAGACCGTGAGCAACATGAGCGACGCAGCCCGAATCCTGATTGCCGATGATGAAGCCGATTTGCGCAGCCTGTTGCAGCGCTACCTGGGCGAGCAGGGCATGCAGGTGCGCGCGGCCGCCGATGCCGCAGCGGCGGAGAAGCTACTGGCGCGGGAGCGTTTCGATGTGCTGGTGCTGGATGTGATGATGCCCGGCGAGGACGGGCTGTCCTTGTGCAGGCGCTTGCGGGCGCAGGGCGAAACGGTGCCGATCCTGATGCTCACGGCCCGGGGCGATCCGGTTGACCGCATTGTGGGCCTGGAAATGGGGGCGGACGACTACCTGCCCAAGCCCTTCCTGCCTCGTGAATTGCTGGCACGTGTGCAGGCCATGGTGCGCCGACAGCGCATGCTCGGGGCACATGGCGGCCCATTGGGCGAGGAGCCGGTTTCCTTCGGGCATTTCCAGTTGCTGGCGGCACAGCGCCGCCTGTTGCGTGATGGCGAGGACGTGGCGCTCAGCTCGGTGGAGTTCAACCTGCTCCACGCGCTGGTCATGAACGCCAACAGGCCGTTGGGGCGCGACCGCCTGATCGAGTTGACCCGGGGGCGCGATCACGAGGCTACCGATCGCAGCATCGACGTTCAGGTGATGCGTTTGCGCCGCCTGATCGAGACCGATCCGTCCAGCCCGCGCCATATCCAGACCGTCTGGGGCGTAGGCTACGTGTTTGTGCCCCATCCAGACAAGGCCGGCGCATGACCTGGCTGCCTCGCTCGCTGTTCCATCGCAACCTGCTGCTGATCGTTGTCCTGATCATCGTGGCGCAGTTGAGCAGTGCCGGCTTGTTCCGCGAACTGGTGATGAAGCCGCGTGTCCGTCAGGCCGCATTGAGCGCGGCCAGGCACATTCAGTCTTTGCAGGCAGGCCTGGCTGGATTGCCGCCGAATCAACGTGAGCCATTCGTGGCGCGGATGAATGTGCAGGAGCAAGCCGCCTTGCGACAGGAGCCGGATACTGATAACCGCCCCCCTGATGAACAGCGCCTGACGGCCTTGGAGCAGGTCTATGTGGACCAGATTGCGCAGTCGCTGTCCGTGCGGTCTGCTGAGTTGGGCTGGCGGCGCGAGCAAGGGCGCATCCTGGCCGTGCAGGTCTCGTTGGATGGCGTGCCGTATTGGTTGACGGTGCCTGGTCTTGTTCCGGGGCATGCCTTGTCCCGCGCCTGGGTGTGGGGATCGATCGTGTCGGCCTTGCTGGCCATCGGCGGTGCGTGGCTGATACAGCGCAGGCTCAATCAGCCCTTGAATCGCGTGATGGAGGCGGCCCGAGCCTTGGGGCGTGGCGAGCGCCCGCCGGTATTGCCGGAAGAAGGTCCGGCGGAAATCGTCACGGTGGCCCGTGGCTTCAATGACATGGCGGCCGATCTGGCGCGCCATGAGCGGGAGCGGGCGCTGATGCTGGCGGGCCTGTCGCATGACCTGCGTACGCCCTTGACCAAGATCCGGCTGGCGACCGAGATGCTCAAAGGGCAAGGCGACCCCGCACTGTTGAGCAGCCTGGATCGCAGCATCGACGGCATGGCGCACCTGCTCGTGCAGTTCATGGATTTCACGCGGGCCAGCCACGGCGCCAGCGATGTGCAGCCAGGGCAACTGGCAAGCGTCGATGTGAACGATGTGGTGCGTGAGGTGGTGGCCATGTGCGTGCTGGACGGTGCCATCGCCGATGACATACGCCTGCAATTGGCCAACTTGCCGAAGATGTCTTTGCCTGTCCAGGCCTTGCGCCGCGCCTTGACCAATCTGGTGGTCAATGCACAAAGACATGGCCGGCCGCCGATTGAGGTACATACCCGTTTGAGCGGAGAGGCCTTGTTCATCGAGGTGTTGGACCGGGGCCCGGGCATCGCGGCCCATCTGCTCGATCATGTCAGGCAGCCCTTTGCTCAGGGCAACGAGGCCAGGTCGCATCAGGATGCCGGCGCAGGGCTGGGGCTGGCCATCGTCGAGCGCATTGCCAAGGCGCATCACGCCAGCCTGGCCTTGCTACCGCGAGACGGCGGCGGGCTCACGGCCCGTTTGAGCTGGCCGCTTGTGCTGGGCGATGGTGCTCAATAGTTGATCGCGTAGCGGTAGCTGCGGTACTTGAACACGGCGGATTTGAGCCGGATCTCTTCCAGTACCAGGCCTTGATAAGGTTGGTCGCCTTCGTGGAAGACCTGGCTGTTGATGATCAGCATGCGGCTGGAGGGCGTCTCCGAATACATGGCGCCACCAATGACCAATTGGGGCAAGTCTCGTTTCACATCGTCGGGCAGTTCGTTGATGCTCGGCACGCGTGCACCGCCAGGGGCTTGCGCTGAGGTGGGTTTGCCGTTGTTGGTCTGCAAGGGTGGGGCGGCCCGTGGTGCCATGGCGCGAGTGGGCTCGTCGTCAGCAGATGGTGGCGCAGGTGGCGGTGGATAAGGCACCGCGTTGCGGGCAAGGTCCGAGGCGTGTTGCGGGGGAGCGGCCGGAGGCGCCATTCTGGCGGCCATATCTGGCGTGGCGGCAAGTGGCTGCGCGCCGGCAACCGGTGCCGGCTCTCGCGTCAACAGTTGCCAGCTCAACACGGCAATCAGGCTGATGCCCACGCCGGCACCGACCCACACAGCAGGCCCGATGGCCTTGCTGGCGCTGTTGTCGTCATCTTCAACCTGCCCCAGCGCTTGCGAGTGCAGGCCCGGCACCGTGCCACGCTCGCGCTCGGCATCGGCCTTTTTGAGGGCATCAAGGATGTAGGACATCGTTTCGTCTCGCGATTGACGGGCTGTTCTGGCCAGGTTGGCCTGTCTGCAGGCGGGGTTCCTCCGTGCCAATCGCTCGGTTGATCAGCATGAAGGTGGTTGCACCCACGACCCCATCCGGTTTGAGCCCCTGCGCCATCTGGAAAGCGTACACCCGCGACTGCATGGCCGCATCAAAAACCTGTTTGCCGCTTGGTGCGGCGCTCTTGTCGATCTTGCTCAGTTGAACGGCAAGCCAATCGACCACGGGGCCCGTGTTGCCTGGCAGGATCTTCATCCTGAATTCAGGCGGCGTGCGCCAGAAGGTGGTGAAGTCACCGCGCCACATGCTGGCCAGTGTGCTCAGCGGCAAGGCGTAGGCGTGGCCTTCGAATTGCAGCAGGGCGGTCTGGTCCTTCACGCCGATCAGCAAGGCGTAGATGGCTTGATTGTGGTCGTCATGCAGGTTCAGGATGACAGGCCGCTCCAGCTGGCGGATCAAGGCCAGGCCACCACTGTTGCGGAAGCAGGCCAGGCTTTGCTGTTGCGCCTGCGTGCAGGCATCGCCGCCTTCGCCAAGCGTGACCTGCCACATCGGTGCCAGGGCGCGCAGCGCGTCCTTTTCCTTGCGGAAGGCCGATTGATAAACCATGTGGGCATCAATGGGCGGCGCCGCGAGCAAGGTGCTCATGGTGCCGCCAGGCATGGGTGCCGACGACGCTGCCTGCTGTGCCGAGGCTGCCGGACGTGCTGGTGTGGCGGCACTGGGTGCATCCTTGCTCGCCAGCTTGTTGGTCTGCCCCTTTTGACGCTGATGCAACCAGGCCGCGCCGCCAATACCGGCCATCGCCGCGAACAGCATGCCGCCTGCAAGCCAGGGCATCCAGGGTTCCTGTCGGCGCTTTTTGCGCCTGACGCTGTCAAGCTGGCTATCGGCTGCAGCCGGTTTGGTGGCGTGCTGCGACGCGCTGGGTTTGGCAGTCTGGAAGACTTCCTGCGCCGCCTTGTCCACGATCTGGCGGTCTACCTTGCTCTTGTTCTCCACGTAGGCGCCGAGCAGGGCCCGGTCACATAGCAGGTTGATGCGGCGAGGCACGCCGCCTGTGAGCTGATGGATGCGGCGCACCGCCTTGCTGTCAAACAGCCGGCCTCGCTTGAGCCCACCAATCGACAGCCGATGCTGGATGTATTGCCCGGTCTCCTCTTCTGACAGCGCTGCCAGGTGGAAATGCGCGATCACGCGCTGGGCCAGTTGCTCCAACTCCGGTTGTGCCAGCATGGTGCGCAGTTCGGGCTGGCCGATCAGCATGATCTGCAGCAGCTTGCGTTCGCTGGTTTCCAGATTGGTCAACAGGCGCAGTTGCTCCAGCACATCGGGCGAGAGATTCTGGGCTTCGTCGATGATCAGGACGTTGTTCTGCCCGACAGCGTGCGTCTTGAGCAGGAACTCGTTGAGCGGGTCGACGTAGTCCTTGATCGTGGCCTGGCCGGGGCCCTGGTGCTCGTAAGGGATGCGGAACTCGTCGCACACCGATTTGAGCAACTCGGCCACGGTCACCTTCGGGTTGAAGATGTAGGCCACATTCGTGCGGCGCGGGATCTGCTCAAGGAAGCAGCGGCAGACCGTGGTCTTGCCCGCGCCGATCTCGCCCGTGAGCACCACGAAACCGCCGCCGCCACCCACGCCATACAGCAGGTGAGCGAGCGCCTCGCGATGGCGTTCGCTCATGAAAAGGTAACGCGGGTCGGGCGCGATCGAGAACGGCGCCTGTTTCAGGCCGAAATATTGCGCGTACATGGGTCAAGCATAGCCGCAGAGCGGCCCGGTCCGTGACAGTGGACATCCCGCCACAGGCGGACAGGGTTCACAGGGGCAAAATGAAGTGTCAACGCTGATCGACACATGCCTCATCCACGTCACCCCGTTCCCCATATTGCGCCGGACGGCCCAGGTGCCGCCACCTATGTGGTGGACACCAACGTCATCCTCGTGGCCAACGGTCAGCACAAGGGGGTTACCCAGGACTGCGTGCGGCGCTGCGGCCTGTGGCTGGACGCCTTGATGGCATCCGGGCGCGTGGCGGTGGACGAGGGCTTCGAGATCGTGCGTGAGTACCAGCACAAGACCCACGCCAGCAATGGCCAGGGCAAGGGTGATGCCTTTTTACGCTGGTTGCTGCATGAACTGGACAACCCTGCGCGATGCGATCAGGTTGCCGTGAGCACGCATGCTGCGCGAGGTTTCGATGCCTTCCCGGACGACCCGGCCCTGGCTGCGTTCGATCTGGCCGATCGCAAGTTCGTGGCCGTGGCGCGCACACATCCGGAGGCTCCCGTGATCCTGCAGGCAGCGGATTCCAAATGGCTGGACTGGTCGCCTGCCTTGCTGCTGCACGGGGTGCGTGTTCAGTTCCTGTGCGATGCAGAGTTGCATCAGTTCCACATCCACAAGTTTGGCCAATGAGGTCCGAGCATGAATGAGTTTTTCCGTTTCCCTCACACGCCGCACATCGCCTGGTTGTCTCAAGGTTCGCCGCGCGATGACAAGGTGCTGGCGCCCGAAGAGATCAAGGCCTTGCTGGATCAAGATGTGGTGGTCGAAGAAAAGCTGGATGGCGCCAACATGGGCATCTCCTTCAATAGCGAGGGCGTGCTGCATGTGCAGAACCGCGGGCAGTATCTCAACAAGCCCTACGGCGGCCAGTTTGCGCGCCTGGATGAGTGGCTGGTGATCCGCGAGGACGCGCTGTTCGATGCGCTGGGCGACCAGCTCATGCTGTTTGGCGAGTGGTGTGCGGCCAAGCATTCGCTGGACTACGAAACCCTGCCGGACTGGTTCCTGGCCTTTGACGTGTATGACCGCGCCACAGGTCGTTTCTGGAGTACGCGTCGCCGCCATGAACTGGCGGGCAAGCTCCAAATCAGGGAGGTGCCTCGCGTGAGCCAGGGGCAGACTTCACTCAAGCAGTTGACCGACTGGGTCAATGCCCATCGCAGTCATTACCGTGATGGCAATCTGGAGGGCGTCGTCGTCCGTCACGAAGACGACGATTGGTTGATCAACCGAGGCAAGCTGGTCCGCCCCGACTTCGTGCAGAGCATTGAAGAGCACTGGCGCAGCCGTGCCTTGCAGTGGAACCGCATCACTTGGGATGCGGGCGAACAGGCCTGAGCCCATCCACAATCAGATTCAAGGATGAGATCAAGGTGGCCTCAGCCTGGTTGACGTCCACCTGCCATTGCGGCAACTGGCCATCTACCTGCATGCGGGCCAGACCATAAGCCAGTGCACGCAAGGCCAGCGCGAACTCGGGTAGCGGGCCTGTGGGCAGCTCACCGGCCTCTTGCGCTTGCGTGACCAGCTTCAAGGTGATCTGGCGCACGGCATCGAAATGCACGGGCAGGCTCGCCGAACTGTCGAACTCGAACAGCCGGCGCGACGACACTAGCTTGAATTGCGTCGGGTTGTGCAAAGCCCATTGGATGAAGGATCGGCCCAATGTCTTGAGCCGGGCAAGTGGTTCAGGCGGTGCGGCCAGCAGATCTCGCTCGACCCTCAGCCTCAGGCGCATGGTGGCTTCTTCGGCTACCGCCGTCATCAGCGATTCCCGGTTTGGGAAGTGCCGAAACGGTGCCCCTGATGACACACCCAGGCGGCGGGCGACTTCGCGCACGCTGATGATGTCCTTGCCTGTTTCTTCGGCCACGGTCACGGCCATGTCGACCAGGGCTTGCCTGAGTTTGCCGTGGTGGTAGGGGCGTTTCGTGTTGTTCATCTCGTGGTGTGCATGAACCTGCTGGCCGTGTGATGTGGGGATTGAAATTGTGCAATGTAAGCAGTGCGTATTTTGCTTGGTGCCGCGAAACCTGGCCACCTAGGATCCTGTCGAGATCCAAGGCGAAGGCAGCAATCAAGGAGCAAAGTCATGCAAAGTCAGAATGAGCGGGGGGCGCAAGAGGCGCGCGCAAACAGCAACGAGAAGGTCAAAACTGGCGAGTTGATGGCCATGGATGACGCGCGATGGCGAATCTGGCTTGCGGGTGCTTTGGCCTTGGGTGCCATGACCCTTTGCTGCTTGTTGTGGGCGCCAGGCATAGAAGGCGTGCGCCTGCTGATTCGAGCCACAGCACGCACGTCGCTGCTGTTTTTTCTGTTGGCCTTTACGGCTCAAGCGGCTGCGCAGACCTGGCCAGGTGCTTGGTCGAACTGGCAGCGGCGTCATCGTCGCCAATGGGGCTGGCTATTGGTGACTTCGCACGGCCTGCACGCAGCGGGCATCATCGGCCTGGCAGCGATGGCGCCGGATCTGTTCGCATCTTTGTCACCGCCTGTGCAACGCGTCGGGCCGGGCGTGGCCTATCTGTTCATCATCCTGATGGGCTTGACGTCATTCGACCGCACTGCAGCGTGGCTGGGGCGCGTCTGGTGGGCGCGTTTGCACACCTGGGGCCTGCACTACCTGTGGTTCAGCTTTCTGGTGGCCAATGGCAAGCGCGTGGCGGCGCATCCCGAGTACGCTTTGCCGACGCTACTGCTGCTGGCCGCTTTGGGCTGGCGCCTGTGGTGTCAGCGAAGCAAGGTGTTCAAGGCTGAGCCAGCCAGCGCTGGGCCAGCTTGATCCACAAGGTCGCTCCCAGCGGGATCAGATCATCGTTGAAGTCATAGCTGGGGTTGTGCAGCATGCAAGGCCCCAGGCCGTGGCCGGCTTCACGATGGGTGCCGTCGCCGTTGCCGATCACGAAGTAGGCGCCAGGCTGCGCCTGCAGGAAGAAGCTGAAGTCTTCTGCACCCATGGTGGGTTCGAACTCCAGCACCTTGTCGGCGCCAGCCACCTCGGCCATCACCTGACGTGCGAAGGCCGTCTCGGCAGGGTGGTTGATCGTGGGTGGGTAGTTGCGGCTGAACTCGAAATGTGCGGTGGCGCCGTAGGCGGCACTCACGTGCTGCGTCATCTCGCGCATGCGGGTTTCGATCAGGTCGAGCGTGTCGTTGGTGAAGGTGCGCACGGTGCCCTGCATCGTCACCGAATCGGGGATCACATTGGTTGCTTCACCCGCCTCGATCATCGTTACCGAGATC
>NZ_SCTN01000135.1 GCF_004297345.1 Aquabacterium sp.
TCCGCACGGAACTCGCCTGCCGCGACCATCTTCTCCAGGTTGCGATTGGTGGCCAGCACCATGCGCACGTCCACTTTGATCGGGGCCGTTCCACCAACACGCTCGAATTCACGCTCTTGCAGCACGCGCAGCAATTTGGCTTGGAACGCCGCGGAGATGTCACCGATTTCATCGAGGAACAAGGTGCCGCCGTGGGCCATTTCAAAGCGGCCCTTGCGGGTGCCGACCGCGCCGGTGAACGCGCCCTTTTCATGGCCGAACAATTCCGATTCCAGCAAGGACTCTGTCAAGGCCGCGCAGTTCACGCGGATGAAGGGCGCATTCTTGCGTGGAGAGAGGTTGTGGATGGCGCGTGCGATGACCTCCTTGCCGGTGCCACTCTCTCCTCGTAGTAGCACGGTGGTTTTGGTCGGCGCAGCCTGATGCACCTCTGCAAACACCTGCTGCATGCGGGATGACTCACCGATGGCCATGTCCACTTGATAAACGGGCTTGAGGGCTTTGGAAAGGCGGCGTGCTTCTTCATACAGTCGCCCTTGCTCGGCACTGACCCCCCTGTGCAACAGCAGGTTCTGGCCCATCAGATTGGCCACCATCGACAACAGCCGAAGATCTTCGTCGAAGACGCTTGTTCTGGACGTCACGGTTCTGTCCATGGTCAATACGCCCAGCGTTCGCCTATCTGCCTTGATGGGTGTGACCAGGTAGGCGATGGTTTCGTCGGGTGATTGATCCACCGCGCCTGTGCGGTTCAGAAAAAGGGGCTCTTCCGCGATGTCGGGCACGACTGCCGCCACGCCAGACATGAACACCTTGCCGACGATGCCTTCTCCGACCTCGAAATTCAGCCTCGCCGATTCATCCTTGGACAGGCCCACAGCGCACATGCCGCATAAAAGGCCTTCTTCGGTCTGCAGGATCACGGCGCCTCGACGCCATCCCATCATCGAGAGCAGCACGTTGAGTGCCTCTCTGAAAGTTTTGTGAACATCGAGTGACGAGCCCAGGATCTTGCTGACCTGGTAGATCGTCATCAGTTCAATGCTTGCGCGTTCGTGGTGCGTGCTGACCATAGGAGCGGCCTCTCGTCATGGCTTGGTGCAACCCTGGCTCTGCACACCCCGATATGGTTCAGCTTTTGACTGAAAACGACGGTGTACACGGAGCGTCAGGCTCGATGCCACATATGCAGCAAGAAATAAACCTGATTGGGGTTATCGGAAATGTGGCAGATGGGAGAACGGTCTTGTTGCCGTGATCCGATGTGTCATAGCGGGGTCATACCGATCGTGGATTGTTCGGGTGCTGCTTGCGAGCACGACGCGCTTGCAAGTTGATGCAGTCAACTCGAAACGATCGTCATGAAATCAACTTTGCCCCTTTCGGCGCTGTGCGCCCTGGTGATGGCAGGCTTCAGCCTCGTGACTGAAGCTCAGGCCACATTGGCCAATATGGCGTTGCCACCCAAGGCTGTGGCCGTGCAAGCCCCCTTGGCTGCTCCACCCAAAGATGTGGAACACCTGAAGTTTCAGGACATGTTCAAGGCCCCGGTTGGGCCGCAAGGGCTGGAGCCATCGGCGCGCTTGCTGTCGCTGCATGGCCGCAAGGTCCGCATGGTCGGCTACATGGCCACCCAGGAAGAATCCAAGGCCGGCATGCTCATTCTGGCACCCATGCCCGTGAACCTGGGCGATGAGGATGAAAGCTTGTCGGACGACCTGCCGGGCAATGCCGTGTTCGTGCACCTCGCCCGTCCATATGCGGCGCGTCTGGTGCCCAACCTGCAAGGTTTGTTGCAGTTCACCGGCACCTTGTCTGTGGGCGCGTTTGAAGAGGCCGACGGGCATGTGTCCGCTGTTCGCCTTGAGTTGGACGAAGCGACATCTCGCCTGCTGACCACCCAGGCTACCACGAGCAAGCCTGCCGCCAAACGTCAACGTGCGGCTGCATCGCGTGAGCGCGTTGCCAGCACAGCCTTCTGATTTCCCGTTCTTCCTTTCCTGCTTTCAACCGGCTATCCAGCCTTCAAGGAGTACCACCATGTCCCGTTCCGTCCTGCAACGCCGCGTCTTGAGCGTGGCCCTGTCTGCCGCTCTGTCGGCTCTGGCCGTTCAAGCGCAAGCGGCTTCCATTTCCCGGCTGACGCCACCCAGCAACCCGCTGCTGGCCACGGCCACAACGCTGTCTCGCTTCCTGCAAGGCCAGAAGTTCGACCTGCAAGCCACAGTGCGCCCTGACGCTGGCCAGAACGTGGTCAGCTTCCAGTTCTCGGTGGATGGCACCAGCGTGACGCCTGCCGCCGGCACCACCAGCATCATCACGGAAACGCAAAGCGCTACTTGCGTGAGCACCACCACCGGCCTGACCACCGGCGCAGCCACCTGCAAACTGGTCGCTGGCTTGCCTGGCAACACCGCTGTGGTGTCCGTGCGCGGCTACAGCCACAACACCGCTGGCGTGCACACGCTGGGCGTGACCGCCGTGACTGACACGGGCGCATCGATCAGCAAGACCGATGGCAACTTCGAAGTTGTGGGCCTGACGCTGAACAACGGCCGCCCAGCCAAGAACGTTGTGATCATGCTGGGTGACGGCATGGGCGCTGCGCACCGCACGGCCGCTCGCATCATGGCCAAGGGCTACCTGCAAGGCAAGGCACAGAACCGCCTGGCCATGGACACCTTCCCCTACACCGGCATGGTGATGACCGCCTCGCTGAACTCGATCGTGACCGACTCGGCGCCTGGCATGTCGAACTACGTCTCGGGCAACAAGGCGCAGAACAACCAGGAAGGCGTGTTCCCTGACGACACCCAGGATGCCTTTGACAACCCTCGTTTTGAATACCTCTCCGAGTTCCTGCATCGCACCAAGGGCAGCAGCCTGGGCGTGGTGACCACGGCTGACGTGTTCGACGCGACCCCCGCAGCCAATGCCGTGCACACATCGAACCGTGGCAATGGCACCGGTATCGTTGACCAGTTCCTGGATGACGCCAACCTGACTGGCTTGAAGGTGCTGATGGGTGGTGGCCGCAAGTGGTTCCTGCCAAGCAACCTGACGCAGTCTGCTGGTACGGATGCCACAGCTCGCACGTTTGATGTGCAGCCTTCTGGCCTGGGTTCGACCGCCAACGGTTCGGCTCGCAAGGCTGCGTCTGACTACGTGCTGCCCGCTGACATCGTGGCCGGTTGGAATGCCGCGCCGGGCGCCTTGGACGCCAACCGTGATCTGATTGCCGGCTTCCAGTCCGCTGGCTTCACCTACGCACCCGACAACACGGCGCTGCAGGCCGCTGGCACGCCAGACAAGCTGCTGGGCCTGTTCTCGCTGTCCAACATGAACGTCGCGCTGGACAAGATCAACGGCCGCCGCGGTACCTCGACCATC
>NZ_SCTN01000136.1 GCF_004297345.1 Aquabacterium sp.
GGCTCCTTGTCGCGCTCAACCTGGAGTTCATCACTTTGCGCAGAGAGCACGCCCACCCAGCCCAACCCCACTACGACAATGGCAGTCGCCAGGAAACTCAGCAGCTTGGGCAGAATGGGCCATTGGCCAGGCTCATTCGGGTTGAGCCCACGGAACTGCTCCTGCGCATCTTCGAACCACGCGTTCAGATCAATGTTGATATTCGGATTGGCCATGGCGTCAGGCTCCAGACTTCTTGGGAGGCTTCACAGGGGCCTTCTTTGCGGCGGCTGAGGCCTCCGCAGCAGGCGCCGGTGCGGAAGCGCCACTGGCAGCACTTGACACATCCCCCGGCCGCTTGAGACTGACTCGCATCGCAAAGTCAAACAGACGCTTGTTATCGCGCGCATCCTTGCCGTTGGAGGTCGCCGCCTTGATTTCAATCAGCTCTGGGTGTTCCAGCCAGGTGGACTTATTGTTCGTATTGCGCAGGAACTCTGACACACGCTCGTTGGTCTGGGCAAAGCCCGCCACGGTCACCGTCTGGCCATTCTGGTGGATGGCGGTCAGGTAGAGACCCTCAGGCGTTTGCGACACCAGCTCGTTGAGCAGGTAGACAGGCATGTTGCGATCGGTCTGCAAATCTTCCACAGCACGCTGGCGTGCCTTGAGCGAATCGATCTCGGCCTTCAGCGCAGACACGTCCTTGATTTCGTCGTCCAGTTTGTGGATGGCGCTGGTCAGGATTTCGTTACGCGTCTGCTGCGTGGCCATCATGCGCAATTGCACGGCGTACCACATGGCGACGATCACGCCACCAGCCAGAACAGACAGGCCCAGGCCCACAAAGAAGGCCTGCTTGCGCAGCCGCCGTTTTTCCTCACGGTGAGGCAACAGGTTGATCAAAATCATGCGAGAAACCTCCGCATGGCCAGGCCACAGGCAGTGAGGTAAGCCGGAGCCTCTCGACGCAGCTTGCTTTCCCGCACAGCCGACCCCAGTTTCATGCCCTCAAAGGGGTTGACGACCATGGAGGCAAATCCAGTCAATTCAGTGACACGGTCCTTCAGACCAGGCAAGGTTGCCGTACCGCCAGCCAACATCACGTAATGCACTTTGTGGTGCGGTGTGCTGGTAAAGAAATACTGCAAGGCACGACCAATTTCCTGCGACAGGCTATCGACAAACGGCCCAAGAATCGCGTTCTGGAAGTCCTCGGGCAAATCACCCGACAACTTTTTCAACTCGGCTTCCTCGAAAGAAAAACCGTACTGACGGGAAATCAGTTGCGTCAATTGAGCGCCACCAAAAGCCTGGTCACGGTCATAGAGCAACTCGTCATCGCGCAACACCTTCAAGCTGGTGTTCTCGGCACCAATTTCGAACAGCGCGACCAGCGCGTCCTTGCCCTCGCCGGGCAAAGCGCCGATCAGGCGCTGCATGGCCAGACGCGACGCATATGACTCGATATCCAGGATGGCAGGCTTCAGGCCCCCGGCTTCAGCCAGGCCTTGACGATCCTGCACACGATCCTTGCGAGAGGCCGCGATCAACACTTCCACATCGCCAGCTGACGTTGTGCTCGGACCCACCACGCAGAAATCCAGACTGACTTCGTCAAGCGAAAACGGGATGTACTGGTTGGCCTCGGCTTCAACCTGCATTTCCATTTCTTCTTCGCGCAGGCCAGCAGGCAGCATGATCTTCTTGGTGATCACTGCCGACTGAGGCATGGCCATGGCGACATGCTTGGTCCGCGTGCCGCTCTTGTTGACGACCTTGCGAACGGCTTCCGCCACTTCATCAAATTTTTCGATCTGTCCATCAGCGATCCAGCCCTTCTCAAAGGGCTCGGATGCAAACCGATCCAGAATAAATTCGCCAGACGCCGTCTGGCTCAGCTCGACCAGCTTCACGCTCGATGAACTGATGTCCAGTCCGATCATTGGCGGATGCTTGCGGCCCAAGAGCGTGTCAAGAAAGCTCACACCGTCCCCCACGCACCATGACTGGTGCTGGAAAGTTAATAAACCACTTCAATGCTATCAGTAAAGTTTTTCACAATGAAACCCAATAAAGCAGGATAAATCCCAACCTCGTTGCGAGATGCACACGCCTTACAAGCGGTTGCAAAACCAACAAATTGCGATCAAATCATCCGATACGGCTGGTGTACGAAGGACCACTCCAAGGGTTTCTATAATCGGCAGACCTTCTACGGCAAGTCCTCATGAGCGATACCGATCAACAAAACAAGCAACCCCGTTCTGGCCCTTCGGCCTCGTCACGCTCGCAAGCCTGGTGGATGCTGTGGATCGTCAAGCCCCTGCTCGTGCTGGCTGGGCTGGGGCTGGCTGGCGTGTTGAGCGGACTGCTTCTGGCCGGGATTGGTTTAGCCGTGGCCTACCCCAATTTGCCGGAAGTTCGGGGTTTGGCCGACTATCAACCCAAAATGCCGTTGAGGGTTTTTTCGGCCGATCAGGTTTTGATTGGTGAATTTGGCGAGGAGAAACGCAATTTCCTGCCGATTGCGGAAATTCCAAAAGTCATGCGAGAGGCCGTACTGGCCATCGAAGACGCCCGTTTCTACAAACATGGTGGCGTCGATTACGTGGGCGTGCTGCGCGCAGGGCTGGCCAACTTCGGCGAGTCTCGCAGCCAGGGTGCATCCACCATCACGATGCAGGTCGCGCGTAATTTTTATCTACCGACAGAAAAAACCTTCACCCGCAAGATTTACGAGATCCTTCTGGCGCTGAAGATCGAAAGCCTGCTTAGCAAGGACCAGATTCTGGAGCTCTACATGAACCAGATCTACTTGGGGCAAAGGGCCTACGGCTTTGCTGCTGCTTGCGACACGTATTTCAACAAACCCATCAAGGACATCACGGTGGCCGAAGCCGCCATGCTGGCTGGCCTGCCCAAGGCCCCCTCGGCCTACAACCCGGTACGCAACCCCAAGCGAGCCACGATTCGCCAGCAGTACATCATTGATCGCATGTACGAAAACGGTTTCATCAACGGCAAGCAGCGCGATGAAGCCAAAGGCGAGCAACTGCATTACCGCACCAAAGCACCCATTCCCGTTCACGCGGAATACGTCGCGGAAGCAGCCAGATCGCTGATGCACGAGCAATACGGCGACGAGGCCTATACACGCGGGCTCAACGTCTACACCTCGATCAACATGACCGAGCAGACCGCAGCCTACAAGGCGCTGCGCAAAGGCCTGCTCGACTTCGACCGCCGCCAATCATGGCGTGGTCCGGAAGCCTATATCGATCTGCCGACCGACCCCAAACAGATGGACGTACGTGTCGCTGAGGCGCTGGAAGAACACCCCGACAGCGAGGACATCCGCGCTGCCGTGGTGCTGCATGCCGAGCCACGGAAACTGGTGGTCGCCTTGCAATCCGGCGAGCAAATCGACATTGGGCCAGATGGCCTGAAATCGGTCGGTAACGCATTAACCGAGAAAGCCAACCCCAAGCAACAGATTCGCAGGGGCGCCATCTTGCGCATCAACCAGGATAAACAGGGAGCGTGGTACGTCCAGCAGTTGCCCGAGGTTGAGGGCGCATTCGTCTCCATGGACCCTCGCACCGGGCTGATTCGCGCCATGGTGGGCGGCTTCGATTTCGGTCGCAACAAGTTCAACCACGTCACGCAGGCGTGGCGCCAGCCAGGCTCCAGCTTCAAACCGTTCATCTACTCGGCTGCACTGGAAAAAGGCTTTACGCCTGCCACGGTGGTCAACGATGCGCCGCTGTTCTTTGATGCAGGCACCACGGGTGGCCAGGCCTGGGAGCCCAAGAACTACGACGGCAAATTTGAAGGCCCCATGCCCTTGCGTCGCGGGCTGGCCAAATCCAAGAACATGATCTCGATCCGGGTGTTGCGCTCGATTGGCGCCAAGTACGCGCAAGACTGGATCACCCGATTCGGCTTCGAAGCAGACAAACACCCTGCCTATCTGACCATGGCACTGGGCGCAGGGTCCGTCACCCCCATGCAGATGACCGATGCCTATGCCGTGTTCGCCAACGGCGGCTATCGCGTGAACCCCATGCTGGTACTGAAGGTCACCGATTCGCGCGGCCACCCGCTCGCACAGTACCGCCCCGCGCAACTCGATGAGAGCATGCGTGCCATTGATGCCCGCAACGCCTTCATCATGAGCAGCCTGCTGCAGGAAGTGACCCGCTCCGGCACGGCAGCCAAGGCCCAGGCCATGCTCAAGCGCCCAGATCTGTACGGCAAAACCGGCACGACCAACGACTCCATGGACGCCTGGTTTGCCGGATATACGGCCCACAACGTTGCCGTTGTGTGGATCGGGCACGATCAACCACGCAAACTGGGTGACAAGGAAACCGGCGGAGGACTGTCTCTCCCCGTGTGGATTGATTTCATGACCACAGCGCTGCGCAACGCCCCGATTGAAGAACCTTCACCACCGGAAGGCGTGGTCAACGTTGGCGGCGAATGGTTCTATGAAGAGTACACATCAGGCACTGGCGTGAAGGAGCTGGGCCCGGACAACACGGACACCCCTCCAGCCAATGGCGCCCCCTCCGTCACTGAGGAGGAGAAGAAGGGCATTCTCAATCTGTTTGGCGGCAAGCCTGAATAAGGATTGTCAAAAGCGCAGGCCTGGCTGGCGAGCCTGCTCACTGGCACACTGGGACAGCAAGGCGAAGAACTCTTCGCCACTCCTCGTATCCAGCCATTGCCCTTGAGCGTCCAGCTTGAAATGGAACCCGCCGCGACGCGCAGCCAGCCAAAGCTCCTGCAAAGGCGGCTGGGCGTTGACGATCAGTTGACTGCGATCAGGCAAAGTGAGCGTCAACATGCCGCCAGACCGGGCCGTATCGATGTCAATCACATCATCCTCCAGCCACTTGTCTACCCCCCCCTCGATGCGCGCCAGAGCCGCCTGAATGGCTGCGTTGTACTGGGCATCGGTCAACCCCGAAGGGGTATCGGCAAGGGACATGGTGACTTCCTTAGAATATGGACATGATTCTGAACACCGAAATTCTAGGCAACAAGGCCAAGCCCGCGCGACTCGCTGGGCCTTGTGAGCAGAAAATCCCACGTCAACGGCGCAGATGGGCCATCGCCATCTGCCTGGCCACCTCTGCCGTGAGCGCCAATCTTGCGGCTTGTGGTCAAAAGGGGCCCTTGTACCCCCCCGCCCCAACCTCATCCCCCTCTTCCAGCACGCCATCCAAATGAATCTGCCCGGCTCACCCTATCTGGCCTACAAAGGCGCCGACCTGTATGTGGACGATGTATCGCTGCGCGATCTGGTTCGCCAACATGGGAGCCCGCTGTACGTCTACTCCCGTCGAGCCATGCTGGCCGCACTCGCACCCTATCAGCGCGCGCTGGCAGGACGGGCGCACCTGATCTGCTATGCCGTGAAGGCCAACTCGAACCTGGCCGTGCTACAGACCTTCGCCAAAGCCGGCTGCGGCTTTGACATCGTCTCCGCAGGTGAACTGGCTCGCGTGCTGGCAGCTGGCGGCGATCCTGGCAAGGTCGTTTTCTCCGGCGTGGGCAAGACCCGCGCCGAGATGAAACTGGCCATCGAAACGGGCGTGCGCTGCTTCAATGTCGAGAGCACGGCCGAGCTGGAAGTACTCTCCGAAGTGGCTGCCCAACTGGGCCAGCGCGCACGCGTGAGCCTGCGCGTCAATCCGGACGTGGATGCTGGCACGCACCCCTACATCTCGACGGGCCTCAAGGGCAACAAGTTTGGGGTCGCACACGAACAGGCGATCGCAACCTACAAGCGCGCGGCGTCGCTCCCTGGCATCGAGATGGTGGGCATCGATTGCCACATCGGCTCACAGATCACAGAGGTCTCACCGTATCTGGATGCGCTTGACCGTGTACTGGACCTGGTCGAGGCCATTGAGGCTGCAGGCGTCAAGATCCATCACATGGACCTGGGTGGCGGCCTGGGCATCACCTATACCGATGAAACGCCACCCGGTGCGGATGAACTGATCGCTCAATTGCTGACCAAGATCGACGCCCGAGGCCACGGCCACCGCGAACTCGTGTTTGAGCCTGGGCGTTCGCTGGTCGGAAATGCCGGCGTGCTGCTGACTGAAGTGATGTTCCTCAAGCCTGGTGAGAAGAAGAACTTCTGCATCGTGGATGCTGCGATGAACGACTTGATGCGCCCTGCTTTGTATGAAGCGTATATGGGCATCGTCAACACGCAGAAGCGAGAGGGCGCTGCGCAGACCTGGGACGTCGTAGGCCCGGTTTGTGAATCTGGCGATTGGCTGGGCCGTGATCGCCAGCTGGTCGTTCAAGCCGGCGATGTGCTGGCCGTGCTGTCGGCTGGGGCTTATGGCATGACCATGGCCAGCAATTACAACACCCGTGGACGTGCAGCCGAAGTGATGGTGGATGGCTCACAGGTGTGGGTGGTGCGCGAGCGTGAGGCGGTTGCAGATCTGTTCAAACTGGAGAAGTTGCTGCCGACTTGAACGGCCCACAGCGTCCTTCTCAATCGCACAAAACAAAAAACCGCCCGAAGGCGGTTTTTTGTTGGCCAGCGTTTGCTGATCAGAACTGATGACGCACACCAACAGCAAACACACGAGTCCACGCGTTCACGTTGGCACTACCGCCAGCAAAGAACGGGGTTTCGGTCGAACCGAAAGTCGTCAGCACGGGCAATGGCCCGCCAATGACGTTCACTGCGCCGGAATCGGTAGCTGCTGTCTCGCCGCCGGTATCTTTGATGGCACCCGCACGCGCATAAACACGCGTACGCTTGGACAGGTTGTAATCACCGGCGAACATCAAGCCACGATCCTTGCCCTTCGTGAAATTGGTGAAACGAGAGTAGACACCCTCAACGCCAACTGCGAACTGGTCGATCGGATGCTTTACACCGAACGTGAGAACCTGCACCTTAGGGCCAATCATGGAACCCGGGTCATTGGTGAAGTTCCCCTGCAAGAAATTGGTGCCAATCACGGTACCCATACCAGGAACCGTGTACTTACCGCCCAGCGTATAGCCGATGTACTTGTCCATCGAGGCAAGCGTGGTTCCGGTCGTCGAGATCAAGATGGCATCGCCAAACTTGTTGGAGTGATAGCCACCCATGATGCTCAACGCTGGGTCTACGGCGTAGTTCAAGTACAAGCCGTAAGATTTACCGCGCCCCGTGTTGTTTTCATCACCAGCAGACACACCGCCGATAATCTGACCAGAGGTTGAGCTGCCGCCCGTTCCATTGCGCAGTGCGTTCACCTTGTTGGAAACACCGCCGTTAGGCGAGTAGGACAACGCACCCGTCAAATCACCAGCCTTGATCCAGTAGCTGATCTGGTTGTCCTGACGAACCTGCAGGTTGTTGACCACAAGGCCCGAAGCCATCAAGTCAGCAGCACCAATGGACTCTACTGACGAGGTGGCAAATGCGTAAAAAATGGGCGCGTATTGACGGCCAATGCGAAGCTCACCAACCGGCGTGGCCAGACCGACATAGGACTGACGCCCCCACATACGCGTGTCCTGACCACCTTGAACACCGGTGTCCGTATTGAACTGGCCCTCAAGGATGAACGAGGCCTTGTAACCACCACCGATATCTTCAGTGCCCTTGAAACCCAATGCGTTTTGAGAAGAGATGCTAGGCGAGACGCGAGTGACCGTGCTGGCTGCAGCGGCAGCCCCGGTGATGGACGAACCCGAAGCCTTGTGAACGTTGTCGAGCGCGGCATCAACGTTGCCGTAAATGGTCATGCTGGACTGTGCGAACGCTGCGCTTGCACCTAACGTAGCCAGAGCAACCGCAACTGCTTTGGTCAGAACGGTCTTTTGCATCTTTGATCTCCTTGATTACCCCCTGAACCGGGGGGATCCCAGATTGTTGCTGAAACGGCTTGAAAGGGCCCCCTGGTTTCTTCTATGTGTCGCCGATTGGCGACAAATTAATGGGCGATTCAGAAACGAAAAAAGGGGCCGAAGCCCCTTTTGGAATCACGATTTCTGATGAATATCAGAAAGTGTGACGGATACCAGCAGCGATGCCGCGGGTGGTCTTGTCAGCAATGGTAGGAGCCAGAGGACCAACCAGCGTATTGGTGTCGTTGTTCACGTTGGTGAACATGCCGTACACGGAAGTGCGCTTGGACAGGTTGTAGATACCCTTGATGGTGGTGATCTGCACGTTGTCATCGCCAGCAACGGAACCGTTCACGTTGCGTGCGGTGGACAGGCCGGCAACCAGCGTGAACTCAGGCGTGAAAGGCACAGCAACCTTGGCGCCCAGCACGGTCAGGCGACGCAGGCTGGCGGTGTTGGCAGTGTTGGTTTCAGCGTCGTAGTAGCCAGTGACCTTGGCAGCGCCGAAGTCGTAACCGGCGTACACCAGGGTGGCGTTAGCCTTCTGGTTGCCATCGGCTGCAACGCCGTTGTCGTCCTTGATGTTCTCGTAGCCCAGACCAGCCGACAGAGGACCTGCGGCGTACTTGACGCTCAGGCCATAAGCCTTGCCAACATTGCTGTTAGCAGCTTCGCCGTTGGTCGCGCCAACAGTACCGTTGCCGGTGGTGTACTGCAGCGAAGCAGTCAGGCCAGGAACCATCGTAGGCAGGAAGTAGGTGATGGCGTTGTCAGCACGGCGATAGTTGTTGCCAGCGCGGGTACCAACCAGCTTCAGGTCGTCATAGGCTTGTGCGCTCAGCACGTTGCCAGCGATGTCACCGATAGGGGTGTCGATACGGCCCAGACGCACGTCGCCGAAACCACCAGCCAGACCAACCCATGCAGCGCGGTCCCAGAAACGGCCGTTACCTTGGGTACCAGTGTCAGGCTTGACGTTGGTTTCCAGGTTGAAGTTGGCCTTCAGACCGCCACCGATGTCTTCGGTGCCCTTGAAGCCCAGACGCGAAGAGCTCAGGTTGTCCGACGAAACGCGGGTCACGGTCTTGTCGCCCTTGACGCTTTCCAGCGAGGCGTCCATCACGCCGTACAGGGTCACGGAAGATTGAGCGAAAGAGGCAGAAGTGGCAGCCAGGGCAGCCAGAGCCAGCAGAGTCTTTTTCATTGACTTCTCCAAAGTTGAACCAGAGGCCTCAGCGGTTTGTTGTGTTGGGCACGGGTGTATTCACCTCGCGTTGCTCGCGGACCGAAGCCCGCCAGCTGCCCGCTGAAACTAGATGGCATTGCAGCAGACTTTTGCTACTTTGGTCATGTCAGGGTTGTCATAAACCCCAATCCAAAAGGATTAGCGTTGCCCATACGCAACAACCCTTAGAGAACGATAATCAGACCATGAGCATCCAGACCGACGATTTCAGCCCTTCCCGCAAAGGCAAGGCCGCATTGGCCAAGGCACCTGTGGATGCGCCCGCTCGCATGGTCGAGCCTTCTGTGTCGTCGCCCAACGAGGACGCCATCGAACGCGCCCTGCGCCCGAAGGATCTGGATGAGTATGTGGGGCAGGCCAAGGCACGCGAGCAACTCGAAATCTTCATCGGTGCAGCGCGCAAACGCGGCGAGGCCCTGGATCACGTGCTGCTGTTCGGCCCACCCGGCCTGGGCAAAACAACGCTAAGTCACATCATCGCCACTGAATTGGGCGTGAACTTGCGGCAAACATCCGGCCCAGTGCTGGAAAAGCCCAAGGATCTGGCGGCCATCCTGACCAACCTGGAACGGCACGATGTGTTGTTCATTGACGAGATCCACCGCCTCAGCCCTGTGGTCGAGGAAATCCTCTACCCTGCGCTGGAGGACTATCAGATCGACATCATGATCGGCGAAGGCCCGGCCGCGCGCTCCATCAAACTGGATCTGCAACCGTTCACGCTAGTGGGGGCGACAACCCGCGCCGGCATGCTGACCAACCCCTTGCGCGATCGCTTCGGCATCGTGGCGCGGCTGGAGTTCTACACGGCAGATGAGTTGCAGCGCATCGTGACGCGCTCTGCGGGCTTGCTGGGCGCGCCGATAGACCCGGAAGGCGCGATGGAGGTAGCGCGTCGTTCACGTGGCACGCCACGTATTGCCAACCGCCTGCTGCGTCGGGTGCGTGACTACGCCGAGGTGAAGGGTACGGGCCGCATCACCAGAGAGATGGCCGACAAGGCACTGGCCATGCTGGATGTGGATCCGCTGGGCTTCGACGTGATGGACCGCAAGTTGCTGGAAGCCATCATCCATCGCTTCGATGGCGGGCCTGTGGGCCTGGACAACCTGGCGGCCGCCATCGGCGAAGAGCGGGAAACGATCGAGGATGTGATCGAGCCGTATCTGATCCAGCAAGGCTTCTTGCAGCGCACGCCTCGTGGGCGCATTGCCACGGCGGCAGCTTTCAGGCACCTGGGCTTGCAGGCGCCCCAGCAAGGCGGAGACCTGCTGGTCTGATCACGTCGCTCAGCGGCGGCGCAGGAAGTGGATGTACTCGTCGCGGCCTTCGCTTTGCTGCGCTTGCTGATCGACCAGATCATTGCCGGTCTGACGGGCAAAGGCCTGGAAGTCGCGCACCGAACCTGGGTCGGTGGCCAGCACCTTGAGCACTTCACCGCTGTGCATGTCCGACAGGGCCTTCTTGGCCTTGAGGATGGGCAAAGGGCAAGTCAGGCCGCGGGCGTCGAGTTCTTTGTGGATGTCCATGGCAAGGTCCGTATCAAGGTCAGGCGGGGAAGACACCCGTCGACAGGTAACGATCGCCCCGGTCGCAAACGATGAAGACGATCGTGGCATGGCTGAGATTCTGCGCCAGTTGCAGCGCCGCCCAGCAAGCACCTGCCGCAGAGATGCCACAGAACAGGCCTTCTTCACGGGCCAGGCGACGCGCCATTTCCTCGGCATCGGTCTGGCTGACGTAGATGAGCTCGTCGACCCGGTTGGGCTCGTAGATCTTGGGCATGTAGGCTTCGGGCCACTTGCGGATACCCGGGATGCGGGAGCCTTCCTGAGGCTGGGCACCGACGATGCGCACCTCGCTGTTCTGCTCTTTCAGAAAGCGCGAGACGCCGGTGATGGTGCCGGTGGTGCCCATGGCGCTCACGAAGTGCGTGATCCGCCCTTGTGTGTCGACCCAGATCTCGGGGCCGGTGGTGTCGTAGTGAACCGCCGGGTTGTCGGGGTTGGCGAACTGGTCAAGCACGACGCCCTTGCCTTCGCGCACCATCTGGTCGGCCAGGTCGCGTGCGTACTCCATGCCGCCGCTCTTGGGCGTGAGGATGAGTTCGGCGCCGAAAGCCTTCATGGTTTGCGCCCGCTCGATGCTGAGGTCCTCCGGCATGATGAGGACCATGCGGTAGCCGCGGATGGCCGCCGCCATCGCCAAGGCAATGCCGGTGTTGCCGGACGTGGCCTCGATGAGCGTGTCGCCGGGTTTGATCTGGCCGCGCTCTTCGGCACGA
>NZ_SCTN01000137.1 GCF_004297345.1 Aquabacterium sp.
GCCAGGTTCAACCAGATGAGGGCATAGGTACGCTCGTCACCCGTGCTGTCTGCCACCTGGGTGCGGAAGGTGGATTCGGCATCGGTGTAGCGGCCTTGCACGAACTGGCTGATGCCCAGCCAGATGCCGGGTGCATTGCGAGCACCTTGACGTTGAAGTCGCTCGAAGTCCTTGCCTGCTTCTTCAACGCGGTTGAGGCCGACCAGCGCCACGCCTCGGGCTTCCAGTGCATCGGTGCTGTCTGGGTTGCCGGCCAATGCGGCTTGCGCATCGATCAGACCATCATGGAACGCGCCAACTTGGTTATGGGCCATGGCGCGCTCAGTCAGGACCTGCGAGGCCATGGGGCTTTGTGGATTGAGCAGGGGCAGCACGCGGCTGGCCAGCAAGCGGTTGAGCTCCTGATCCTGCATCAGGCGCAACAGCGCATCCGGACGGGTGCCAGGCTGGTAGTACGGCTGCACGCGGCGGTCGACCTCCGCATAGATGGGGTCCAGCATGGCGCGCTCAACCAGCAACAATCGCACGTGCTGGCTGGTGTACTGCCGGGCACGCATGACGCGTTCGCGGAAGTTGTCCAGATCGGCTGGCAGCACCTCTTCGCTGCGGCGTTCGTAGTGGGTGTTCCAGTTCAGGTCGCGCCCTTGGGAATCGATGCGGCTGGTCAGCAGGAAGTGTTTGTCGCTGATCTGTTGTGCCGGCGGCGGTGTGGCCGTGATCGGGCGCAGCGTTTGCACGTGCACTTTCACATCCAATTGGCGGGGTACATCCAACATGAAGGGGCTGACGCGGCGGGCTTCTGGCGGCACGATCAGGACATCGCCAAATTCCATGCCGTTCAGATCCAGCTCCAGTCCGCCGCGCTGATATTGCGCCACGTTCGGGTGCTCGAACCCCAGGGTCAGCGCCAGCTCATTGTTCTCACGCGAATCTTTCAGCTCCGCTTGACCGATTGGCTTGAGGCCGGGCATGACGCGCACATAGTTGCCAGCCATGGTCTCCTGGATACGCTCCAGGCCCACGTTGGCAATTGTGGCACGCCACCGTTCTGCGGCCAGGCCTTTGGCGTTCAGCGTGAGTTTGAGTTGCGCTGGCTTCTTCGGATCGGACAGATCCCAGTCCTGGCGGTAGTTCAAGGCATCCTGCGCAAAGCTTGGGCGCACGACGGCTTGCAAGCCCTGGCTGCCTTCGCCCACGACGAGGGCCTGCCCGTAGCTGTAGTAGCCGCGGTTTTGCAGTGTGTAGCCCTGGTTGTTGGCCGTGGCATCTAGGAAGTAGCGCTGGCCGTCGAGTTGCACGGCGGAGATCACGTGATCGAACTGATCGTGCGAGGGCAGGTAGTTCACCAAGCCCTTGTTGCGGTAGGTCGAGACCAGGGCTGGTTTGGCATCGAAGCCCAGGCCTTTGAGCAAGGTGTTGAGCAGCAGCACCTTGTCTTTGCAGTCACCCATGCGGTCCGCGAGGGTCTGGGCGGCAGGCTTGGGACGGTGCGAGCTTTCGCCCAGGCTGACACTGAAGTAGCGGATGTCATCCTGCACGAAGCGGGTGACCTCGGCCAGCAGCACGTCTGGCGGCAATTGTTTGGCCTTCCAGTCGGCAATGCGGCGGGCTACTTCACCCGTTGGCGCTTCGATGGCAAACAGGCGTTGGGCCCATTGATCAACTTCCGCCCAGCTCTGGAACTCGCTCACATGAAAGGCGGGGAAGACCTTGTACCAAGGTGGTGATGCCGACTCAGCCTGAGTCGCTGGCACGTTGTCGCGTTGCACGCGGATGACCTGCTTGCCGTTTTCCTCAAAGCGTTCCACGGCCACTTCGTTGGGCACGCCCTTGATCTGCAGATGGCGATCCAGCGGGGCTTCGATGCGCAGATGCAGTCGGTCCATCGCGACCTCATTGCCCACGTGCATCAGCTCCGAGAACTTGCCTTCGAAGATCGGGTTCACACCTTCGATCGAGTAAGCCAGTTCGACCACGTCTCCTACGCGCACGTCCTTGAGCATGATGAGCGCCTGACGGGTGCCATCCAGCACCTGATGTTCGAGCTGCTGTTCGCGGCGCAGCATTTCGACGCGCAGGTCTTTGAGCCTGTCGCTGCGCTTGCCTTCTCGCACCACGCTGACGTTGTGGATGAACAGGCGCTGATAAGCCGGGTTGAAGCCGATGGTGGGTTCGGACACCTCGCGCAAGGTCGAGCTGTCCATGGCCATCTGGTGCACGCGCATGTAGGTGGTTTGCGTCTTGGGCGTGACCTGGATCTGCATGTCGACGAGCAGATCACGGCGCGCTTTGGCGCCAGGCGCCATCTTGCGATTGGCGTCCGTCTTGCCCTGCCCCGGGTCCTTGACCCATGCCGGTGTGGGCGTGACGCGGTAGCCTGCCTCGGCAGGGCTGTTCTGGCCTGACGATGGTTGTGCAGGTGTTTTGGCCCCAGCGGTCTGGGGGCCAGGGTAGACCACCATCAACAGCGAGACCAGGACGGCAGGCAGCAAGCTGCTCTTGTTATGCATGATTCGACTCCCTTGATTCGTGTTCAAGTGTAGCGAATGGCTGCTGTCCCAAATGCAAACGCCTCAGACCGATGGCAGCCTGAGGCGTCTTGTGATGCGTGGCGTCGTGTGAGCGCGTCAGCTACGGTAATCTGCGTTGATCGTCACGTACTCGTGCGAGAGGTCGCAGGTCCAGACGGTGGTCTTGGCGGTGCCGCGAGCCAGGCCCACACGGATGGTGATTTCGGACTGCTTCATCACGCGCTGGCCGTCTTCTTCGCGGTACTCGGGGCGGCGGCCACCCTTGGTCACCACGTGCACGTCATCCAGGTGCAGCTCGATCAGGCTCTGGTCCAGATCGTCGATGCCGGCGTAGCCCACGGCAGCCAGGATGCGGCCCAGGTTGGGGTCGCTGGCGAAGAAAGCGGTCTTGACCAGGGGCGAGTGGGCAATGGCGTAAGCGGCCTTGGCGCATTCGTCTTCGTCGCGGCCACCTTCGACCGTGATCGTGATGAACTTGGTGGCGCCTTCGCCGTCACGCACGATGGCCTGGGCCAGTTGCTGCGACACGGCGATCACGGCAGCGCGCAGGGCCTGGCCATCGGCGCTGTTCAGGTCGGTGATCTCGGCGTGGGCGGCCTTGCGCGTGGCGATCAGCACGAAGGAGTCGTTCGTGGAGGTATCGCCATCAATGGTGATGCGGTTGAACGAGGCATTGGCTGCTTCGGTCACCAGGGCTTGCAGCAGGCCGGGGGCGATGTTGGCGTCGGTGGCCACATAGCCCAGCATGGTGGCCATGTTGGGCTTGATCATGCCGGCGCCTTTGCTGATGCCGGTGATGGTCACGGTCTGGCCACCAATCGTGATCTGCTTCGATGCACCCTTGGGCAGGGTGTCCGTGGTCATGATGCCTTCGGCGGCCATGGCCCAGTTGTCGGCCTTCAGCTCGGCAATGGCGCCAGCCAGGCCGGCTTCGATGCGGTCAACGGGCAGGGTCTCCATGATCACGCCGGTCGAAAACGGCAGGATCTGTTCGGGCGAGATGTGCAGTTGGCGTGCCAGGGCGATGGTGGTCGAGCGGGCGCGTACCAGGCCGTCTTCACCGGTGCCGGCGTTGGCGTTGCCGGTGTTGATCAGAAGGGCGCGGATCTCGCTGCTGGCCGCCAGGCGTTCGCGGCACAGTTGCACCGGCGCGGCGCAGAAGCGGTTCTTTGTGAACACGCCGGCCACGGCGCTGCCTTCATCCAGCGTGATGACGGTCAGGTCGCGGCGATTGGCCTTGCGCACGCCCGCCATGGTGATGCCCAGCTTGACGCCAGGCACGGGGTGCAGATCGGATGGAAGGGGGGCGGTCAGGTTGACGGGCATGTGGGGTCGACTCCGGGGTGGGCTCCAGCAGCGAAGCCCGAACAAGGGCCAGATTGTGCCGCAGTCCCCGGGGTTTGCCTGCCGCCAGATCAAAGCTGTGCGCAGGATTTGCCGGTGGGGGCGGCTTGAACCGCGCCGCCTGGAAGCGGCAGACCGTAGGCAGACGCAAAACCGTGCCAGGCCACGAAGCCCCAACTCAAGGTCAGGGCCGAGGTCTGGATCGCGCTGAGTGACCAGCCGGTCCAGGCCAGCCCGAGCCCGAAAGGCAGGCACAAGCCAGGCAGCAATGCATTGGTCAGCACCATGATGCGCCAGGGCACCAGAGCCGGGCCTGTCTGGCGCCACAGCAGGCAGCCGGTCGCCATGGCCAGCGTATAGGCAGCATGCGCCGCCCAGTAAAACTGTTGTCCGATGAGGTTGACGGGTGAATGCGCTTGTGGCGGGGAAATCAGGAGTGCGGCGCCGAGGGCCGACGCAGCCATCAGCGCCAGGATGTGCATCCGGATCGGGGAGCCCGATTGCACATGCTGAAGCTCACCCGGCAGGTACCAGAGTAGCGCGGCCGTGCTCAGGGCCCAGGGCGCGGCGAGGGTGGGCAACAGGGTATCGGCCGTGCGCCAGTGGGCCAGGGCATCCCAGCCCCAGGGTGCCAGTACGCCTTCATGCAGTACGAGCAATGAGCCCATCGTGGTCAGCGCCTGGATAAAGGGCATGGACAGCGTCAGTTGAGGGCGCAGCAAGGGCAGGTCCAGCTGGCCAATGCGGCGCATCCACCAGGCCATCAGCCAGACCATCTGCGGCATGAGGATCACGGCCAGACCAGCGTTGGCCTGAAAACCGTTGAGTGGCAGCAGGCGGCCCACCACAACGCTCTCCAAGCGCAGCGTGGGTGCGTTCATCAGGCTGGCCATCAGCAGGGTCATCCAGCCCATGTGGGCTTTGTAGTCGCGCTGGCGCGCGCTCTTGATCGCCAGGCCCAGCGCCATCAAGGTGGTGATGGCTTGCACCCAGAGCGCCGCGGCAAAGGGTTCGCCGGAGGGGCCGTCCTTGGCAGGCGTCAGCCACAGGTAGCTCATGGCGCCGGTCATGGCCAGCCCGATGCTGATGGCTGCTGCCCAGCCCAGCACGCGGTGCAGGCGCGGGCTGAAGCGGCGCAATGGCGTGATGAATTGCAGGGCGCACAAGGTCAGCGCCAGGCCACCAAACAGCGTGTGCGCGCCAATGCCTGCAAAGCCTCGTGTGTAGTTGAGGATGATCTGGCGCACCGCAGCGGCATCCCCCATCAGGAAGTCGCTGGACACGGCCTGCATGATCCAGCGCGTGGAGATGGGCACCTCCTGTCTGATCAGGCTGATGGGGTAGCTGCTGGAGATCAGCCCATAGATGGCGGCAGTCAGCAGGATCAGGCCGGCCAGCAGGGCGCTGGATGGCCGTGGCCCGGCGCGCCGGGGCGTGTGTCGTGTGGTCATATGGGCTGCTCCTGATGGTCTATTTGGATGACCATCCTGAGTGCCTGCTTTGCCCTGCGCAAGCCCGCTGAGACGGGGCGGCAGAGACCGGTGCGAGCTGCTGTATGGCGTCGCCAGTTGTAGGGCGGACGTGGATTTACATGGCCTTGAACAGGTGGGCGTACATGCGACTGACGTCCAGCGTCTCTGTGCGCTCTTTCAAGTGGACGCGTGTGCGATTGAGCTGACGGCTGACGCAATCAATGGCGTGCACATTGACCACGTGGCTGCGGTGGATCTGCCAGAACAGGCTTTGATCCAGCTTGGGTAGCAGTTCCTTCAAGGGTGTGCGAATCAGCTTTTCGGGGGAACCCGGCAGGCTGTCACGCGTGATGATGCGGACGTATTTGTCTGCCGCCTCCAGGTAGATGACCTCGTCCAGCGGGATGACGTACACATTGTTGCCCGCCGCAGCTTGCAATACCCGCAAGGGCGTTTCTGTCGCTGGCGATGCGGGAGGCTCTTGTCGCAGTGCCATGAGCTGATGGGGCAGTGTGTCCTCATCCTTTGCTTGCCTGCGCGCATTGAGTTGCTGCTGCACGCGCAGGCAGGTCACGGCCAGTCGTTCTGCGCGGATGGGCTTGAGCACGTAGTCGATGGCGGCGTGCTCGAACGCGGCCACGGCGTGGTGATCGTAGGCAGTGATGAAAACGATCAGGGGCAGGGCCTGATCGGCAGGCCAGTCGTCGATGACGCGCTCGGCCACTTCCAGCCCTGATGCGCCGGGCATGTGGATGTCGAGAAAGAGCACGTCGGGCAGCGAACTGAGGGCGGCACGGTAGGCTTGCAAGCCGTCACTGGCTACTTGCGTGATGCGCAGGTCCGGCCACAGCCGCGCAAGCTGGCGCTGCAGGGCACTGGCCAGCACGGGCTCGTCTTCGGCGATCAGGGCGGTGATGGGGTTCATGGATGGGCAGCTTGAGGGTGATGCAAAGCAGGTGCCTGCAGGCCTTGTGACGGTAGTTGCAAGACGGCGATGGTGCCGATCTGATCAGGGCCGGCATCAATGGTGAAGCGAGCTTGCGCGCCATAGCTGGTTTCCAGGCGAGACCGGATGCATTGCAAACCAAAGCCACCATGGCCATGGCTTTCTCTGGGGGTGCTGGCGGCCGCTTGCAGGCCCTGTCCCGTGTCTCGCACCACGATTTCCAGCTGGTTCTGCCCGTTGTGCTGGCGATGCGTGGCCGAGATATGCAGCCATCCACCGTCCGGGAGTGGGTCCAGTCCGTGCTTGATCGCGTTTTCCACCAAAGGCTGTACCAGCATGGGCGGCACGGTGATGTCGGCCAAATGGGGCGGAATGTCCACGCTGACCTGCAGGCGTTGGCCCATGCGTATCTGCATCAGACTCAGGTAGTCCATCACGCGTGCCATTTCTTCTCGCAGCGGCAGGGCGCCCGTGCGGCTGGCGCTCAATGTGGCACGCAGGTAGTCGATAAGGTGGGCCAGCATGTCTTGTGCGGTGGCCGGTTGGGTTTCGATGAGCGCGTGCAGATTGGCCAGAGTGTTGAACAGCATGTGCGGCTCCATCTGGGCTTGCAGGCGCTGCAACTGCGCTTCCACATGAAGGCGGTCTGCCTTTTCCGCTCTCAGCCTTTGCATGTGGGCGCGCACACGGAAGACATCAACCGAGAAGATCACGATGCACGCGAAGGCGTTGAAGACCAAGGATGTCTTGAAGCTGGTGGTGTTGAGCACTAAGGGCGTCCAGGAGTCGGTCCAATCCATGTAGCGCGTCCATATCCAGTAGGACAAGGGGGCGCACACGATGAACATCGCCAGTGCTTGCGCGATGGCCACTGGAATGGGGAGCACGGCGTACATGCCTTCGTGCTCAAGCCGCAGGCGTGCCGCGGGATCACGCAGCCAGTAATGCCGCGCGAGGCCGTACCACAGCAGGCCACCCAAGCCCAAGGCGACGCCCGACGCAATCAGATTGGCGATGACGTATTGCCAGAAGCCAAAGTGCAGATCCACCTCTGAGCGGTTGGTCATGTCCAGCGACTTGTAGAACGTCGCGAACACGAGGGCCCACACTGGCTGTTGGATCAACAGACGCATGAGGTTGGGCTTGATCAAGGCCTCGAATGGTGTGGGTGAGGCAGTTGGCTGCATGGCTCGAAGGCGTGTGCCGCAAGGGCTGAATCAACAAGAGCCCCGCAGGGCTCTTGTTATGTCAGTCGTGCTGGAGAGGGTTAGATGAACAACTTGGCAATGGGGTGGAAGAACGCCACGCGCTGCACCAGCAGCGGGCCGAAGGCCACGATGCCCAGGCTGATCGACATCACGATGCAAGGCAGGATCCAGCGCTCGTAGCGACGATAGAAGGTTTGGCCAGCCACTTCGGCGTCTGACTTGTCGATCTCCGCCTCGCCCACCACTTGCCGCGTGAGCAACTGGTTGATGGCCACTGGCGGCAGCAGGTAACCCAACTCGAAAGCCACCAGCACCATCATCCAGAAGTGCACAGGCTCGATGCCGTTGGCATAGGCCATTGGGGCCAGCGTACTGGACACCAGCAAGATGGCGCCCATCGGTTCCATCACCATGCCCAGAATCACCTTGGCCACAACCAGGAAACCCATCGCCATCCACACATTGGGGAATACTTGCGGTGCCAGGGTCATGACTTCCGAGCGTTCGACCACACCGCCAATCAACTGCGTGAACAGCATCAGGCTGATGTACGAGCCGACGTGTTCGATGGTCTCGGTGGTGGCGGCATCAATGGCCTTGATCGCTGTCTTCTGCCGTTGAGCGGCATAGGCGGGCTGGTACACCTCTTCGCCTTCGGCTGCCAGTGCCTGGCTTGCCACGCGGCTTGGTTTTGCGGCAGCCGCGCCCACCGATG
>NZ_SCTN01000138.1 GCF_004297345.1 Aquabacterium sp.
CTTCGACAGAACGGTAGCGATAGCAGCCGTCAGGGTGGTCTTGCCGTGGTCAACGTGACCGATGGTGCCCACGTTCACGTGCGGCTTGGTCCGTTCGAACTTACCTTTTGCCATGTTTCTCGCTCCTGGCGCCTTGATCGAGGCTTTGAACAGCTGGAAGAATAGAAGAGGTGTGTGGTGCCCATGGGCAGGATCGAACTGCCGACCTCCCCCTTACCAAGGGGGTGCTCTACCACTGAGCCACATGGGCATCGACACAGGTTTAAGCTCACTTGGAACTCAAACCAGTGCCGACCTGACACTTTCTTGCGATCCGCAGATTCTGCGGAGACCGCGACTGTAGCACGCTGAACGTGTCAGAACCGTGACCTTGGAGCGGGAGACGGGAATCGAACCCGCGTCATTAGCTTGGAAGGCTAAGGTTCTACCATTGAACTACTCCCGCTCGGGAGCCTTCACTGGTCATCAGCCCGCTTTCAGCAAACTGACCAACCTGATCTGACGTTCAGCATGTACGAATTAGGTTTGCCTGGTGGAGGAGGCTGGATTCGAACCAGCGTACGCGTAAGCGGGCAGATTTACAGTCTGCTGCCTTTAACCACTCGGCCACCCCTCCAGGCAAGCCCAAGACTTTAGCACAGCTTTTTGAAACTTGCCAAATGTTTGTCGCTTTTTTGTTGGAGGGCGCCACCACAACTGCAAAACATGGCGCTCAAGACGCCTTCCATGGGCGCAGCCACAAGGCCATACCCAGCAAGCAAAGCACGCCCACCACACTGGCCTGGGCCAATTGCCACACCGGCTGCGAACTCAGAAAAGGCCTGAGCCCCCACCAGGCCAGCGCGAGCGCCAAGGCAGACACGAGCGATTGAGGCACCAGGCCCAAGCCCTGGCGCAAGGACGGCACACGCAAGAGCAGTTGCCCCGTGAGCAAGGTGCCCAACAACAGCGCCCACACGATGCCCAACGAGTCGGCCAACCATGCCAGTGGCGGCAAGGCCAACGCCTGCAGCAAGCTGCCACGCAACTCCGCTACCACCGGGCCACGGGTATCGCCCTCTGCGTAGTGATATCGCGCCAGTAAGGTGTTCCAGCTTGCCAACACCAGCACCGCCGCGTAGCCCGCCAACAAGGGCACCACCACGGCCGCGCCTTGCACCTTGGGGAACAGCAAACCCACTAGCGCAGGCGCCCCCAGCATCAGCCCCATCGATGCTGGCAGCGAGACCACCGTGACTGCGGCCAGGCCTTTGCGCAACAGGGCCACGCGCTCGCTTTCCTGCCGGCTCATCAGGCTCAGCAGGACCTGATTGAGGCTCTGCAAGGCGATGAGTGGCAGGTTGATGAGTTTGCGCGCCAGGTTCACGGCCGTGACCACGCCCTCACCCAGATAGGAGGCCACCATGCGCTCCAGCAAGGTCAAGCCCTGGCCAGCCATGGCACTACCCAGCAAGGGCATCAGCTTGTGCCCGAGCTCGGCAAAAGCCGTGGCGCTACCGAGCAGGGAGACTGGGCGCAAACCGCTGCGGATGGACGAAGGCAGCATCACCAGGCTCATCGCCATGCTGCCTGACACAAAGGCCCAGGACAGCATCTCTTCCTGCGCTTGCGGGCCTCGCCACCACAGGTAGAGCATGGCGGGCAGGTTGTAGAGCAGCGAGCCCATGCCCGCGAGCAAAAATTGTCCGGAGGCCTGACGCGGCACAGCCCACCAGGCCTGCAGGACCAGGCCCGGCAGGCTCCAGGCCAGGATGTGCAGCGCAGATACGGTGCGGGCAAGAGGTGCAGCGGCCAGGCCTGGCCCCATGAGGCGCACCAACCACGGCGCACCCAGGCTGATCAAGGCCGCCAGACCGATGCCGCCCAAGCCCAGCACCACCGTGAGTTGACTGAACCAGCGCGAACGCTCGGCCACTGAGCGCGTCTGCCACAAAGCCAACGCAGCAGATGTCAGCAAGCCCGCCGCCAACATGGCACGCACAGCTTCCGGCAGGAACATCGCGATGACGAAGGCATCGGTGCGCGCGCCAGCACCCCAACTGGCCACCAGCAACCATTCACGGGCAAAGCCGGTGACCAAGCCGGCCAGCGTCACCAGGGTCAACAAGGAAGCGGCGCCCAGCACCTCAGCCCCGATCAGTGCAGCAAGGTGAACAGGCCTTTGCCACCCACCTTGTAATTGAGGCCACGCACGCGTTGGCCCAGCACCTTGGGGCCCTCTCCGCCCACAATCGTGTAGGGCTCGACGGGCTTGGCCACGACCGTGTTGGCAGCCACGACGGCACCTTCGCCAATGTGGGCACCAGGCAGCAGGATGGCGCGTGTGGTGATCCAGGCGTAGTCCTCGATCTCGATGGGCGCGCCGAAGGCCCAGAACTCGGGTGCCTTCATGTCATGGCCACCCGCGATCATGATGGCGTGCGAGGCCACGGTCACATGATTGCCAAAACGCAGGCCGGCTCGCGCATCAAGCTGGCAGTGCCAGCCGATGCAGGTGTCATCGCCAATCTGCAGCCCCTCAATGCCCAGCACTTCGGTGTTGCGCCAGATGGTCGAGCCTTTGCCGATCCTGGCGCCACCAATGCGCAGCCAGGCGAGCCGGATCGTGTGGCTGGGGATCTTGTTGATCAGGATGTTGTAGACCTGCTCCCAGCCGCGGCGCCAACGGTCCACCAGCGTAGGCCAGTTGATGCCGTACAGGGGCACGAAACCGGCCGGGATTTCGTCGCGCAACATGGCATAGAAGCGCCGCGCCAAGGGGTGCTCGATGCGCTTTTCGATGTTGACGTAGGCGATATAGGTTTGCGTGACGCCACCACGCCCGGGCTGCTCGAACACCACGTCGTGGCCACACATCCACGCATAGGCTTCGGCCAAGGTGGCCAGATCCACGCCGAGGCGCGGCGCGTACTCGGACAAGCGTTCGCGCAGGTTGTTGCTGTGAAGGATGCGGTGTTTCATGGTGGGCCTTGAGGCGATCCAGGTGCGTGATCAGGTTCGAGCTTGATTTGCCGCAGGCTCAGCAGGCGCAGGCAAAGGGCGCGAAGCCTGCAGGCTGATGGCCATGGTCAACCAGAACAACGAGATCAGGACCTGGGTGAAGCTGAAATAGTGATCGATGAAGCCGGTCATCAGGGCAGCCAGCATGGCGCCCACGCTGCCCACGTGCAGGGCGTTGCTGGCATTCATCTTGGACAGGTCGCCCAGTTGCCTGACCTCGCGCCACCAGGCCATGGTCACGGCGATGAAGAACAGCATGCCGGGCAAGCCGAGCTTGTACCAGTAGTTGAGCCAGAGGTTGGAGATGCCGAAGACGCCGCCGCCGGTCGCAGGTGTGTCTACCTTGAATCCCAGGCCCAGCGGGTAACGCTCGACAGCGCGATGGAAGTTCTTGTATTCGTCAAAGCGCACGCTGGTGCTGGCGTCTTGCGAACCTTGCGAGAGAGAGGCCAGGCGCTCGCGTGCTGGCGGGTAGGCGATCAGCATCGTGGCCGACAGCAAGGCGCCGATCAGCAGGGCGCGACCAGCCATCGGCACGCGGCGATAGGCCAACCAGATCACCAGCACGGTCAAGCTGAGCAGGGCGCCACGCGATCCGCTGAACACGATGCCCGCGGCGCCTCCGAGGGCCACGAAGAGGCAGAGCGCACGGCGCCAGCCTGGCTGCGTGACGCCATAGAACATGGCCAGCGGCACGCCTAACAAAAGCGCACCACCCGTGGAGTTGGGGTGCACCCAGGGCGAAGCCATACGGTTGGCCATGGCCGTGAAGATGTCCAGCAAGGCCTCGGGGTGGGCGTAGTGCAGGCTGGACAGCACCGGGATCATGGAACGGGCATCAGGGCTCTTGATGAACAGGCCCAATGACAAGGCCAGCATGGCCGTGAAGCCCAGCAGCAGGCAATCCATCATGCGCTTGCGCAGCATCTCGGTCGTGATGAGCATGGGCACCAGGAACAGCGTCGAGATATTGAGCAGCCAGCGCAGCCAGTTGACGGGGCCATTGCCTTCTTCGTGCACCATGAACTGGCCGGCGATCAAGGGCACGATGGTCCAGGCCATGAAGCGCAGCATGGCCCGCTCGGTCGGGCCCTTCTGGAGCGGCGGCATGCGGCCCATCAGGCGCTGCCAGAAGATCCCACCCCAGGTCAGCGCCAGGAGCGCTTCAGACACCGTCACGCGGATGCCGATGGTGACCGTGGTCCAGGGCACGAAGGGGGCGATCAGGCAAAACAGCAGGAAGCCACGTACCGGCCTGGTCAGGATGGCGACAGCCACCATGACGGCCACGACACCCATGATCAGCACGGGTGGCCCGCCCAGCAGCATCAGTCCACCGAACAGCAGGCCGGCCAACACCGGCATCCAGGTAGCCAGGGCAAAGGTGCTGCGCAAGGTGCTCACACCAGCTCCTTGAGCAGTTCGTCCACACGCAGCGCGTAGGCAGGCAGGTCATAGCGGCTGGCCCAATCCTGCAAGGCTTGCGGGCTTTCCTGCTCGCCCCGGCCCTGCCGTGCCGCCTGGTGCATGAGTTGCGTCATGCTGACCATGTCTTGCGGATCAAAGCGCAAGGCACCGGGTGGCGTGATCTCGTCCAGCGATGAGCCGCGCGCCGTGGCCACGGGCGTGCCGCAGGCCGCCGACTCGATGACGGGCAGGCCAAATCCTTCCGCCACGGACGGTTGCCAGACACGTTCGGCCTGGCGGTACCAACTGCCCAGTTGAGCATCGTTGATGCCGTGCACAAAGCGCACGTGCTGCGGCACGGACAGCACATCACGCGGATGGCCGATGAGGACCAAAGGCGGGATCAAATCGGGCCACAGATCGCGAGCCTGCTGCCAGGCTTGCAGGAACCAGGCGATGTTCTTGCGCGGCTCACGCGTGCCCACCAGCAGCCAGTAACGCTGCGGGGCGAACACGTCCTGATGGAGCTTTTGCCAGGCCTCCAGCGGCACGGCATCAGGCAGCAGGCGAAGCCGCGGGAGCGTGGCAGGAAAATGATCGGCGATGGTCTGCGCCGTGTAGGCGGATGGCGTCCAGATGGCGTCGGCCAGCTCCAGTGCATGGCGGATGCGCCAGTGCTCAAACCATCGATGGAATGCGGCCTTCAAGCCCTTCCCTTCGCGATGCGCCTGGGTGATCTGAAACAGATCGCGCATCTGCAGCACCCAACGCGTGCGCTTGCGTCGCACATCGCTCAGGCCTGTGGGCAAGCCCGTGCCACCAGTGGCAATGTGCACGTCCACGGCCAGCGTGCTGATGGCCTCAGGCAGGAAATCACGCTCGAAACGCAGGCGCGCCATCGGGCTGCGCAAGCCTTCAATCGACGACGGTTTGGCCGGGCAATAGGCCCAGGTGCGGTGTTGATGGGTGAGCGGCGCGTTGGTGAATGGCAGGGCCTCGGTCTCAGGCCGCAGGCGCACCGTGTTGTAGAGCGCCAGGGCTTGACGCCCATGGCCCGAGTAGGGCGAGGCGGTCAAAGGGCGAAGATCCAGGCCTACGCGCATGCCTGGCCTTTCATCGCCTGACCGGGCTCGGCGCAGCTAGACAAGGCCATGTAAGCGCCTTCCAGTTGGCGCGCGCACGCCTGCCAGTCGAAGTGCGCCGTCACGTACTCGCGGGCCTGGCGCCCCATCTGCGCGCCGCGCTCGGGCTCGTTCAACAAACTGGCGACGGCTTGGGCCATGGCCTCGGCGTTATCGGCCACCAGGGCTTGTTCACCCGCCTGCACCCCCAAGCCGGACAGACCTTCTGTGGTGCTGACCACAGGCAAGCTGGCCGCCAGGGCTTCGAGCACCTTGAGCTTGGAGCCCCCACCAAAACGCAGCGGCGCCAGGAACACGGCCGACTGCGATTGAACCGTGGGCAAGTGGTCCACATAACCTCGCCACTCGATGCGCGGATCAGGCCACCGCTGGCGCCAGGCATCGGGCAAGGCGTGCCCGCACACCACGAAGCGCGCCTGAGGCTGCAGTTGCCAAATGCGTGGCCACACGGCCTCCATGGCCCACTCGACGGCATCAACATTGGGCGCGTATTCGTAGTTACCCACGAAGAGCACGCGCTGGCTGTGGCCATCGGGCTGTACGCTGGCAAAACCCTGGATGTCGGCGCCATTGCTCACCACATGGGGCACGCGAGTCGTCATCGCAGACAGCTTGCGTGCATCTGATTCCGTCACGGCCACAACCAGATCGGCCCGCTGCATCACATGCTGCTCCCAACGGCGCGCGCGCCATTGGTCATAGCGCGCAAGAGGGCGCGCCCACCAGGGCCACTTGCCATAGGTGGCCGCACCCAGCTCGGATTCGACGTTGTGCTCGACGAGGATGAAGGACTGCCTGCGCTGGCGCAACACAGCCTCGAAAGGCTGCAGGCCATAGCTGTGCTCGATCTGCACCACATCCCATTGCTGACGCTGGAGCAGTTGTGCGAACTGGCGCGTGAGGGCTGGTGCGTAGCCGTTGATCGTTGTGAGCAAGGGCAAAGGCGAGAAAGCCGCACGCCACAAGGTGCGAGGGTCCCTCAAAGACCGCCGCGGCAGCACGATCAGCTCTTTCACCCAAGGTGCCAATGCCGCTTGCACATCGGCATCAGCTGGCGTCTTGGACTGCACCAGCAGCGTGATCTCATGGCCACGTTGCGCCATCGCTTTGAGCAAGTTGTACTGACGCGCCTTGCCGCCACTGGTGATGGGCCAGGGCAGATAGGGCATGGTCCACAGGATGCGCTGGGGCTTCATGGTCATCAGCACACCAGGATCTGCAGGTCTTTGCCCACATCGAGTGCCAGGCCCTTGCCATCGGTGGCCTTGACATCGCGCTGCGTGCCGGACAAGGGCTGATGCCAGGTGCCCGACTTCACCGCAGGCAAGCTCACGCTCATGGGTTCATGCGCCCAGGCCATCCAGACCTGCTTGCCATCAGCCCGTTTCCAGTTGATGCTGACCAGCCCTGCTGGCACGCCGCCTTCGATGCGCATGGGCGCAGCAGCCGGATCCAGACGGGGGCCGCAAATGCTCAGGAAGCGCTGCAAGGCCGTGTAGACAGGCTTGGGCTGGCCATTGGCGCGCAGCAGGCCATAGCGCTTGTCGCGCGGGCCGACGCGTGGGTCGTCCAGATCAGCCAGCGTGAACAGGAAGATGCGATCGAAATCCTGCGTGGCCATGAGCGCCAGGCGCTTGAGCGTGTGGCCCGCTTGCCCGTCTTCGCCCACCAGGGGCTGCTCTTCCACAGGGCCGTCGTAGCTGGACCAACCCCATTCCGTGGCCCAGATCTGGCGGGCGCCGTAAGCGCGCAGGCCCTTGTTGAGAAAAGGCACATGCGTGAGCAGATCGCGTGAGCCATCGTCTGCGCCTTCGGGCTCGGCCGTGTAGGGGTGATAGCAGGCGATCAGCTTGAGCTGATAGGCACCCAGCTTGCCCATGGCATCGAGCATCAGGCCCTCGCGGCCTGCCATCTGGCTGTAGTAGGCCATGCCGGCCATGGCGATGGGCTTGTCGGGCACGGCCTGGCGCAAGGCGGCCACGGCGGGCTGCAGCAAGCGGCCATAGCCCTCAGGATCGATGCGAGGCTGCCAGAAGGCCGGGATATTGGGCTCGTTCCAGACTTGCCATACGTCCACATTGGAATAGCGCCTGGCCAGCGCTTGCATGCGCTGCGCGAACACGCCGGGATCCGTGGGCGGAAACTTGTCTGCGTAATCTGCCCCAGCAGGCGCCGAACTGGCAAACCGCGGCGAGCCCACGACGTAGGTCACGCTGTGCAAGCCTGATTGCTTGACCAGGCTCATCATGCGATCGGTGGCATCGAGCTGCAACTTGCCGGCTTCGGGCTCGATCAGCATCCAGTGCAAGGCCAGACGTACCCAGTTCAGGCCCAAGGCCTTGAGACGCCCCACCTGCATGCGCGCCACTTCAGGCGAGAACCATTGCAACTGGGCATTCACACCCAGAAAGTCCTGCCAGACCACAGACCGCATGGGCTGGACTTCCAGCGCACGCGGCGTTTTCTTCGGCCACAAAGACCACCCGGCTCTGGCAGCACCGCCCAGCATCAGGCTGGTGGCGCCGACGGCCAGCGCGCCACCAAGGCGCAACTGCTGGCGCCGGGTAGCGGCCGGCAAGCTCATAGGCTTTCCTTTTGCGACCACACGGATGCCGGGCCTGAAGACGACGAGCCCTTGGCACGCGGCGCACGCGCCATGGCACGCTGGAAGTGGCCGACAAAGCGCTGGCCGGTAGTCGGCCAAGCGCGCTCGTGCGCCAGCGCACTGGCCCGATCCGCCCATTGCGACAGGATCTCGGGCTTGAGCAGCACGCCTTCAATCTGCGTGGCCAGGGCATTCACATCGCCTTGCTTGTAGGACGACCCATTGCCATGGCTGATCTCTTCGGCGAACGCGCGCGCATCGGAGGTGATGGCGCCACGCCCGCAGGCAATCGCCCAAGCCAGCGCACCACTGGTGCCACGCATCTGCCCCAGAAGGGCCAGCTTGCGGGACTCGCGATAGGGCAACATCATCAAGTGGTGGCGCTGTACGAGATAGGGGATGTCGCGCTCATCGACATCCAGCTCCCAATCCACATGCGCAGACAGGCCACGGCGCTCGACACGGGCACGCAACTGATCCAGGTAGCTGCCCTGTGCGCCAAAGGCGATGTCAGGCGAGGTGCCACCGGCAATCGTCAAACGCAAGCGAGCCGCCAGTTCGGGCTGCTGCGCCTTGACCTTGCCCATGGCGTCGATCAGATCTTCGATGCCCTTGCCGGCATAGATGAAGCCGAAGTAGAGCAGGCGGATCGGATCAAGGTCAGGCAGCGGCTTGGCCGGCAAGGTGAGCGCACCATGCGCAATCACGCTGACGCGATCAGCCGGCAGCTTCATGCGCTTGATCAGGCGGCCCGCACCGGTCTGCGTCAAGGTGACGATGCCATCGAGCTGGCGCGCCAGCTTGCGCTCGGCCATCAAGGTGGCGGGATCCGACAGCAGCGCCACGGCCTGCTTGGCGGGACGCGGCAGGCCGGACATGCCGTTGACCATGGTCCAGACCCGGTTAACGGGCTTCCAGATCAGGCGCTCCGGGTCATGCACCGTGGCAGACAAAGCCGGGCGATTGGGCAGGCTGGCCAGGGCACACAAGGTCAGGAACTCGCTGTGGCGACCACCACCCAGCTCGGCATGGACCACATCCACCCGACGCCAGTCGCGTTCAGCCACCCAGGCGCGTGCAGCCGCCAGGCTCTCGATAGGACGTTGCCCCGCAAGCGGGGTCAACACATCAACCCCTGCCTGATTCAAGGACGTACGGAAATGCGCCGCGTAATCGGCAATCCCGGTCTGTTCAGGTGGCAAAGGCGACAACAAGGCCAGACGCATAACGCCCCTCAACGTTGCAGCCAGCGAAGCACTTTGGATGGAACCTCGAATCGCCGGCGATTGACAATGACGCCATCCACTTTGCGGAAGGCGGTGCGCAAGACACCCAACGCATTGTCCACTACCGGAATGGTGCTGACACGGGCTTCCACCACCAGCACGATGAGATTGGCCTGGCTCAGTCGCACAAATGCCTCACGGTTGCTGTGCAGGCCCGAAGCCTCCAGCAAGATCACCTCGCCAGGTGCGGGTTTGACCTGATCCGGATTGATGCGCACGGTCAGCTCCTGCGCTTCCAGCAAGGTCTTCAAACGCGAGGCGATAAAGCTGACACCCTCACCGGCACGCGCCGAGGCCAGACCCAGCACAAGGCCATCACGCGCGATGCGCTCCAGTGGCAAGGTGCCATAGATGCGATAGAGGCTGGCATGGAAATCGTTGTCCGGGCCGCCCTCGGTGATGTCCTTGACCGTGGACCACAGGGGCACGCCGAAACGCTCTTCGAAACGGCCGCCATCATGGATGCGCTGATCGAACAGCGAATACAGGTAGACCACCATCAGGCCCACCATGGCACCCGCAGGCAGCGCCATGAAGAGCAGCAGCAGGCTCTTGGGCGAGCTGCGCGTGGGGTTGAAGGTCGCTTCCTGGATCTGGGCGATGTTGTTGATGCGCTGGTCATCCAGGGCCTGGTCGATGCGGGCTTTTTCCAGGCTGTCCAGATACAGGCCACGGCTCTTCTCGGCCACGGACAGCACCTGCTCCAGGCGACCGAGCTCAGGCTCACGCTCCATCACCTTGCGGCGCGCTGCTTCCAGATCGGCCACTTCCTTGTCGAACGAGGCATACAGCGTATTGAGCTCCTGCAGGCGCACGGACTTCTCAAGCTGGTTGCGCTCCATGCTCACGTTCAGCTCATTGGGTGTGCGCTTCTCGGATCGCTGCACCACGCGATCCTCTTCCTTGATTTGCGTTTCGAGTTGCGCGATGCTGTCGTTGAGTGCCTTGATCGTGGGCGCTGTGTCCTTGAACACACGCAGTGCATCGGCGCGCTGGCGCTTGAGCTCGGCCAATTGCGCGCTCAGCGCTTGCCAACTGACGCTCTGGCTCAGGTCCCGCTCCGATACCGACTCCTTGGGCAAGGCCCGTGCACGCCCCGCGGCAAAGCTGATGCCGTTTTGCAGCGCCGAACGTTCGGCATTGATTTCCGCCAGGCGGGTGCGCAGGTCATTGAGGCGCTTGGTCAGCATGTCCAGGCGCTCTTGCGCGCTGGTACCGTTGATCTGTTCCAGGCGCGTGCGCAGCAAGGACTTGGCCGAGTCAATCTGCTGATCGACCTCGCGCACCTTGCCTTCATAGAACAGCACCAGCCCCTTGCGCCCCAGCACTGCCGTGCGCTGATCGGTGTAGACGCGGACCCAGGTCTGCAGCACGCGCTGCGCCTGCTGAGGCTCGTTCCAGGTGAAGCTCAAGTCCATCACATTGGAGCCCGGCCCGTGCGTGACCTGAAAGCGCGAGGCCAGCAACTCGGCCATCACTTCCTCGTCGCTTTGCACCTCGATCAGACCCACGGCTGAGAGGCCTTGCCCGATACCTTGACCGATCGCCTTCTTGACCTGCTTGAGCGAGGCCTTGATCGAACCCAGCACGCCAGGCTTGGGTGGTTCGGCATTCAACTCGGACAGATACAGCCGTGCCACTTCCAGCAGCACAGGCCGCCCGGTCAGCATCTTCTCTTCATCAACGATGGGATCGCGCGTGGTGCTTTGCGGATAGACCGTCTGACGGTCGCCCGCATCAATGGGCACGGTCATGTTCTCGCGGCCCGGCTTGACCAGCAGGCGCGCATCCGACACGTATTTGTGCGGCAGCAGGAAAGCGCCCAGCACGGCCAGTACGACCGTGGTCAGCATGGCCAGCTTGAACTCACGGCGGAAGATGTAGAACAGGCGAATCAGGTCGCGCAAAGAACGAATGTCAATCATGTCTGTGGCGCGATCAGTGATTCAGGTTCACGTTGCCAGTCAGGCCGACACCCACCGAGCGCGAGAAAGGCAGCAACTGGTTGATATAAAGATCCACGCCATCGGCAGAACCACCCGCAGAGGACTTCGGCACGAACACGATGTCACCGCGCTGAAGTGCAATGGACGTGCGGCCAGCACCGGCTTGCGCCGCCATCAGCACCCGGCTGAAATCAATGAAATAGACGCTGTAGCGCTCCTGGTCATCCAGACGCATCAGGGCAATTCGCCCAGGATCGGCCGATACCGCCATGCCGCCCGCCGCAAACAAGGCCTGCTCCATATTGGCTACGGCATTAAGATCCAGCGTGATGGGATTGCGCACGGCGCCACCGATCACCACTTTGCTGGTCGGCGATGACACGATGTTGACGGTCACGCCCGGCTCCCGGTAATAGGCATCGAGCTTGGCGCGCAGCACGCTGGCCAGTTCATCCGGCGTCTTGCCGGCTGCCTGTACCTGCCCGGCATAGCGAAACGAGAAGGTGCCATCGGCGCGCACCAGGTAGTTCTGCGTCTGGCTGTCGTCCACCAGATTGCGCAAATCCAGCGAAGCCGAATCCTGCGCATCGCGCGTGATGCGCAAGGTGTCGCCTGCACGAATGCGCGTGGGCACCTTGGGCATCGCGGCCAATTGCTCGGGCGAGACCATGAGCATCTGCAAATGCCCGCCTTCAGGCGTTTCGAGCACGCTCAGCGGCGTACAGGCAGACAAGGCCCCAGCCGCCAGCACACCCAGCAGCATGCGAACAAGGTTGATCTTCATGGACAAGAAGGGAGAAGTTCGAAGCAGGCCACGCGCAGCCCGCGGCGATGATAAGAGGTCACAAGCAATCGGGATACCCGCAGGAAGGCGGTCACCCCCCATGTTGTGGCTTGGTCAGGCGGGCCGATTGGGTGGACTGCCGCCAGCGTGCCAGCGCCATCGCCATGCGGTGATGCGAAGGCCTGCGCAACCAGGGCACGCCGAACTTGGCAAAGAAGCGCACCATACTGCGCAAATGCGTTTTACCGGATACCGAAAGAATGCCGGCACCACTGGCACGTTGATGGTCATGCACCAGCTCCACTTCGGGCACGGCCAACACGCGCCAACCATGTGCCCACATGCGCGCACACAGGTCCACCTCCTCGAAATACAGGAAGTAGCCTTCGTCCATTCGGCCCACCACTTCGAAAGCCTGGCGGCGCACGACGAAGCCGGTGCCCATGACCCAATCGGCCTCGAAGGGCTCTTCACGCCACTTGCGCACCAGCAAGTGCGAACGCTCCAGCTTGCGCAAGGGCCCCAGACGCCCCAGTGCCGTGCGACGGGCCACGATATCGGGCAGCGAGTAGAACCGCCGCGCCGAGTATTGCAGCGAGCCATCCGGATTGATCAGCTTGAGACCGACGACACCCAGACGAGGGCGCTGATCAAAGAGGCGACGCACCACATCCATCTTGTTGCGCAGGAACAAGGTATCGG
>NZ_SCTN01000139.1 GCF_004297345.1 Aquabacterium sp.
GGCCTCCGTGGCGGGCATGCCCATGGCAGCGTGGATTGGCGAGCGCATGGGCTGGCGTCTGGCCATGTTGTTGGTGGCCGCAGGCGGGGTGCTGGCGGCCTGGATGGTGCACAAGAGCCTCCCCTCCGGCATACGCCCTCCGGCGCTCTCGATGCGGGCCTGGCGCAAGGTGTTTCGCTCACCCCTGTTGATGGCGGTGGTCTTGGTCACGGCTTGCCAGAGTGCGGGGCAGTTCACCGTGCTGGCCTATGCCGCCCCCTTGTACAAGTTTGAATTTGGCGCCAGCCCCGAGCAGATCAGCATCATGTTCGCCTGGTTTGGCTGTTTGGCCCTGGCCGGCAATCTGGTGCTCAATCGTGTGGTGGACAGCATGGGGGCCGCGCCCGCCGTCACCATCACGCTCGGCATGATGATCGTGAGCCTGCTGGCCTGGCCTTTAGGCAGCACCCTGCCCTTGCTGGCGCTGGTGCTGGTGCCCTGGGCGCTGAGTGGGTTTGCCACCAATTCCGGCCAACAGGCGCGGCTGGGTGGGCTGTCGCCACGCCTGGCGCCCGCCCTGATGGCCTTGAACACCTCAGCCATCTACCTGGGGCACGCCGTTGGCGCCTCGGGAGGCGGCTGGGTGTTGACGCATCACGGTTACGGCCAGCTCCACTGGCTGGGCCTGGCCTTGATGGTGGTGGCCTGGTCGCTGAGTTGGTGGGCGCAGAAAATGGCCATTCCCCGAAACGAGTTTGGCGCTCGCCCTCAAGGCGACGCCAGCGAACCGGCATAGCCAGATCCGCGGCGTCCGCTGGGTCGATCAGGCCAGCCGCTGGCGACGTGCCTCATACAGGCACACGCCACTGGCCACCGACACGTTCAGGCTGGACACGCCGCCCATCATCGGAATGCTGACCAGCTCGTCGCAATGCTTGCGGGTGAGCTGACGCATCCCCGCGCCTTCCGCCCCCAGCACCAGGGCCACTGGGCCCTTGAAGTCGCGGCCCTCGTAAAGGCTGTGAGGTGCATCGTCGGATGTGCCGATGATCCAGATGTCGCGCTCCTTGAGCTCGGTCAGCGTGCGCGCCAGGTTGGTCACCATGAAATAGGGGACGGTTTCCGCAGCACCGCTGGCAACCTTGGCCACGGTCGCATTCACGCCCACGGCGTGATCCTTGGGCGCAATCACGGCGTGGGCACCAGCACCGTCAGCAACCCGCAGGCAAGCGCCGAGGTTGTGAGGATCGGTCACACCGTCCAGCACCAGCAACAAAGCCGGTTCGGTCAAGGAATCCAGCAGATCATCCAGCGAATTGTTCTGCTGAATGGCCTCGACACGCGCCACGACGCCTTGATGGCGATGGGTGCCGGCAAGCTTCTGCAGTTTGTCGTCATCGCTGTCGATGATCTTCAGGCCGGCTTCTTCAGCCTTGGCCAGGAACTGCTTCATGCGTTGATCGCGGCGGGTAGCATCAACGTGCAGTTCACGAATGGATTTAGGCGCGACTTTCAGGCGCACCGACACGGCATGGAAGCCAAATAGCAGTTTGAGACTCATGCCGGCATCCTAACCGCTGATTCAGGCTGCGACCTGGCCCGCACTGATGCGGATCTGGCTATGGCAGCGTTGGGCAATCTGGCTGTCGTGGGTGACCAGTATCAGCGTGGTGCCATTTTCCCTGTTGAGATCAAACATCAGATCCATGATGGCCTGCCCGGTGGCGTGATCCAGACTGCCTGTTGGCTCGTCGGCCATCAGGATATCGGGATGCATGACAAACGCCCGGGCCAGCGCCACGCGTTGCTGCTCGCCGCCCGACAACAAAGCTGGACGATGACGCAGGCGCGCACCCAGGCCCACACGCTCCAGCATGGCCGAAGCCTTGGCGCGGGCCGCCTTGTCGCCGCGCAACTCCATAGGCAGCATCACATTTTCCAGCGCAGACAGATGTGCGATGAGTTGAAAGCTCTGGAACACAAAACCCACATGCCGTGCGCGGTGGGCGGCGCGCTCATCTTCAGTCAAATCGAACAGACTTTGGCCGCACATGTGGACTTCGCCGCTGCTGGGCACATCCAGCCCCGCAAGCAAAGACAGCAAGGTGCTTTTGCCCGACCCTGATGCGCCCACGATCGCCAGAGACTCGCCTGCAGGCACGGTCATGGAGATGTTGTGCAAAATGGTCAGGGAGCCGCTGGTATCAGTGACAACCTTGCTCAGGTCTTGCGCGACGATGGCGGGCGTGGCCTGCACAACACGAGTAGATTCCGAAGACGACATGTGCATGTACGGATTGAGGCTTTCAGCGCTAACAATGAATCAGACCAAGACCAACTGTACGCGACGCCAGATTCTTGTGGCGGCCTCGGGCCTTTGGGCCGCAAGCGAACGCGCTTTGGCCACACCCGGCAAGGCTGCACGCATTCTGATCATGGGTGACAGCCTGTCGGCCGAGTATGGTTTGGCCAGAGGCACCGGCTGGGTGGCCTTGCTGCAATCGCGCCTTCAAGAGCAAGGCATGGGCGCCGAAGTCATCAACGCAAGCATCAGTGGCGAAACCACGTCGGGCGGCATGACACGTCTGCCGCCCTTGCTTAAGCAGCATCGACCAACGCATGTGGTGATTGAACTGGGTGCCAACGACGCCTTGCGCGGCCTGCCACTCAAGAGCACTCGGGCTAACTTGCAGGCCATGATCGAGGCCTGCAAGCAGATTGGAGCCAAGGTGCTGTTGATCGGGATGATGGTGCCGCCCAACTATGGCAAGCGCTACACGGACGACTTTCAGGCCATGTTTCCAGATCTGGCG
>NZ_SCTN01000140.1 GCF_004297345.1 Aquabacterium sp.
TGAAAGATGCCTCAGGCAGCTACAAGGCTGGCGACACCGTAGCCGTGCGCTTCCAGACCGGTCACCCCAAGAACAACCTGCATCGCAACGGCAGCTTCCTGGAAGTACAGCGCCAGGTAGGCGGCAACTGGGTCGCTGTGGCTGACGATGGCGACTGGTCGACGCGCTACCGCTGGACACGCACCTTCGGCGCCGAATCAGCCGCCGACCTCAGCTGGACGATCCCTCAAGGCACGCCCGCCGGCAGCTACCGCATCGTGCACTATGGCGATGCCAAGAACCTCATCGGCACGATCACGCCTTTCACAGGCACATCCAGCGTGTTCCAGGTGCAAGTCAACTGAGATCAGGGGATCAACGCGAGGCGATCACCGCATCGCCTTCGCGGGTGGCTGCCCCGGCCCGCACCAACTCCTGCGCCATGAAGGCCGCCATCGCCTCGGGATCATGCGGATAGTGCGCCTGCATGGCCACATTGCCTTCGATGCTGGCGCGCACCATGTCGGTCAGATCCGCCAAGGTCAGGCGGCGTGCTTCCAGCAGCTTGAAGGCCAGCAGCACTTTCAGCGCGTTGTCCGAATTGCGGCGTGGCTCGGCGATGAACCAGTCGATGCGTGAATGGGCTGCCTGCAAGCTGGCGGCCACATCCGTGAACGGCGCGCCATGGCCCGGGATCACCAGACGCGGCTTCAAGGTGCCGATCAGATCGAGCGTGGCCTTTTGCTTCTCGAAACCGGGGATGCCCGCCAGCTCCGGAAAGATCACGCCGAAGCCCTTCTGCCACAGCGCATCGGCTGACAGCAAGATGCCCAGGCGCTCACACCAAAGCATGACCATGGCGTGATCGTGCCCGGCTGCGGGCAGCACCGTCCAGTCTTCGCCGCCCAGGCGCAGGGTGTCACGCGGGTGAATCAGCCGGTCGTAGCTGAAACGCGGGCACTGCTGGCTGGTGCGGCGGTAGCTGAGGCGATCTTCGTCCCAACTGTCCACCAACTCGGCTTCACCTGGCGGTATCCAGACCTCGCAGCCATGTAAGGCCTTGAGTCCGGCATTGCCGCCAGCATGGTCAGAGTGAATGTGGGTGTTGACGATGCGAACCAATGGCCGGCCTTCACGCGCGTCGTCGATCAGGCGGATGGTGTCGTCAAGGTGGGTAACATAACCCGAGTCCACGACGCTAGCGCCGTCATCATCCAGAAAGACGATGTTGTTGGACGAAAGCCAGCCGCGCTCCAGGACGCGGATGCTGTCAGGCAATGTCATGCAAGCTCACCCCGCACCCGGTACATCGGTGCGCGGGGCGATCATAGGGCAGGGCGGGCGTCCTTGCCTTCTCAGAGGTCAGGAATGGTGCTTGGCGCCGCCGCGGCGGCCCTTGGCGGCGCTCATGCAAGGCACAGGCGCGTGGGCGTGCGGCTCGGCATGCAGGCGCTCCCAGTAATTCACCGCCTTGGAAACCCACTCGCGGTAGTCCGGATCTTCCGGTGCATAGAAGGGGATGCCGCGGGCCGTGAAGGCCTCCAGCTCGTCGGCAACCGGGTTGGCGCGGGACTCTTCCAGCTCCAGCTCCAGGGCGTGCATGGCGTGAACGCGTTCAATGGCACGCGGGGCCATCAGTTGATCGCGCAGGGCTTGGGCGGTGGTTTTTTGACCCATGGTCAGATGCTCCGGTGAATGCAATGGCTATATCGACATCGGCTGCTGCCTGTAGAGCTTGAGCCTTTGCGCGCGCTTCAAACCTTGAAACAAAGCCGGCTGCGTGCACCAGTTCACGAACGGTTACGGGATACAGGGAATCGGTTACAGCAGGTTGCACATACACCCCAAGGGGGTGGACGCCGTCAGGGGTGTTCCACCTGAAAATTCCCCCTCAGATCTGAACAAACACGAAACACAGCAGGGAGCCCAACACATGGGGCTGGATACGTCATTTTTGCAAGGCGGGCTGGACAACGCTCGCGCCGCCGTGGGCTCGCGCCTCCAATCGGCCGTGCACGACACTTTTGGCGGTTTGCTGGATGGCGCCCTGGCGGCCATCCTCGGCCAATGGGGCAGCGAAACCCGCCTCTACACCCTGAGCGCGCCCAGCAGCGAGCGCAGCCTGCCGGCTGACCTGATGGTCGAAAGCTTCGCGCTGCACGAGGCGGTATCCGAGCCGTTTTCGCTCTACATCAACGCCCTGGTGCTCAACAGCCACGTCGAGCTCAAGCAGCTCTACGCTCGCCCCATCACCCTGCAGACCACGCTGGCCGACGGTAGCCGCGCTCGCCGCAGCGGCTACGTCACCGAAGCCCGCTCGCTCGAAGCCGATGGCGGCTTTGCCCGTAAAGGCCTGCTGGTGCAACCCTGGATCGCCTTGCTGGGCCACACGCTCAACAGCCGCGTCTGGCAGGACAAATCCGTGATCGAGATCGTGGAAGACGTCTTCGCCGACCACGACACCATCGCCGCCTGGAAATGGGACGATGACGTCGAACGTTATGTAGCCGAAGGCTTGTTCGCCCGCAACGCCGGTCGCCGCGCCTACTGCGTGCAGTACCGCGAAACCGATCTGGCCTTCGTTCAACGCCTGCTGGCCGAAGAAGGCATCTGCTGGCGCGTGGAAGAAGACGAAGCTGCGCCAGGCGGCCACACCCTCGTCTTCTTCAGCAACAGCAGCCGGCAACCCGAAGACGCCATCAGCGCCAGCAGCTTGGGCGGCGCCGGCATCCGCTACCACCGCAGCAGCAGCCAGGAGGCGCAAGACAGCATCCAGGCCCTGGGCAGCGTGCGCCAGATCGGCCCCACGGCCACCGCCGTGCAAGGCTGGGACTACAAAGCCAACGCCGCCATCACGGCCGATGCCCCCACCGCCCACGACTGGGGCGGCAATGAAGCCACCAGCCTGCAAAGCTGGCTCACCAGCTACGACCCCACGGGCGATTTCGTCTTTGGCAGCAACGCCGAAGCCCAATTCGCCGCCACCCGCCTGCAAGAAGCCCACGAGGCCCGCTACAAAACCTGGCTGGGCCGCGGCACCGTGCGCACCCTGCGCGCCGGCACCTGGTTTGCCGTCACCCAATCCACACTCGATCCACTGGCAGCCTTCGGCCTGAGCGACGACGACAAACAGTTCTTCGTGACCCGCTGCGACGTGGTCGGCATCAACAACCTGCCCAAGGACCTGAGCCACCGCATTGCCCAGACCCTGGGCGAAGCCGATCTGCCCGCCCTGGATGACGCCGCAGGTAGCCGCGACCACATCCCCGTGGACCGGGCCGCCCTGCACCAGCAAGCCGGCCAAAGCGGCTTTGCCTGCCAGTTCCAGGCCCTGCGCCGCAACGTGCCCTGGCGCGCCGTGCTGATGGATGACACGGGCCTGCGCCCCCGCCCAAGGCCCACCGCACTGGGCCCGCAAACCGCCATCGTCGTGGGCCCGGGCGGCAACGTGAACGCCAGCGGCGCCGACGAGCTCTATACCGACCAGCTTGGCCGCATCAAGGTCAAGTTCCACTGGCAGGCCAATGCCTTTGCGCCCCAGCGAGCCAACATCGACCACAGCTGCTGGCTGCGCGTCATGCAGCGCCTGGCTGGCCCTGGCATGGGCCACCAGTTCATCCCGCGCATCGGGCAAGAAGTGCTGGTTGGCTTCCTGGGCAATGACATCGATCGCCCCTTCGTCATGGCCGCGCTCTACAACGGCCGAGGCGAATCCGGCGTGCCCCGCACACCCGGTGGCCAGGCCGCTGAAGGCAGCACCGCCGCCCTGGCCGAATCCACCGACCACAGCCCCAGCAGCCAGATGAACCTGGTGGGCGCAGGCTCTGGCGGCAACAGCCCTGCCTGGCACGGCGCCGCACCCAATGCCGCCACCGAAGGCAGCGAAGGCCAGAACAACGCAGCAGCGCTCAGTGGCGTCAAGAGCAAGGAGTTCGGCGGCAGCGGCTACAACCAGCTCGTGTTCGACGACACCCCCGGCCAGCTGCGCACCCAACTGCACAGCACCCAGAGCCAGACCTGGCTGCAAATGGGCCACCTGCTGCACCAGGCAGACAACCACCGAGGCAGCTTCCGCGGCCAAGGCTTCGAGCTGCGCACCGACGCCTGGGGCGGCCTGCGCGCCGCACGTGGCGTGATGCTCAGCACCTTCGGGCTAGGCAACGGCCTCGGCCAAACCAGCACCCCAGCGGGCGACAACGCCCCCGGCATGGCCCTGGCCAAACAGGCCCAGCAACTGGCCAGCACCTTCCACCAGGCAGCAGGCACCCACCAGACAGTTGGACTGGCCACGGCAGCCGGCAGCCGTGGCGGCAACAAGAGCAACCTGGACGACAAGGCCTCCCCTGCGGCAGCCTTGACCAGGAGCCTCAGCGGCATGGTCAGCACCAGCAGCCTGCCCAACGCAAGCGCCGACGCGGCAGACAAGGCAACCGGCACCGGTCAGAGCAAAGTCCCGCACATGGCCGATCCCAACATCGCCCTGGTCGGCAAAGCCGGCATCGGCCTGACGGCTGGCCAGGACCTGCACCTGAGTGCGCAAGACACCACCCAGATCGCCAGCGGGCAGGACACGCACTTTGCAGTGGGTGGCCAGGCGCGCATCCACACGGGGCAGGCGATTGGTGTGTTGGCCGGCGCGATTCAACCCGGCTCGGAAGCGGCGGGCAAAGGCCTGACCGTGATCGCCGCCCAAGGCCCCATCGACATGCAGGCGCAAGCCGGCCCGGCACAGATTGCGGCCAAGCAGGAGTTGCAGTTGAAGACGGCGAGTGGGGTGGTGAACTTCATCGCCGCCAAGCGCATCGTGCTGGCCGTATCCGGTGGTGCCAGTATCACGATGGACGAAGGCAGCTTCACCGCGCAATGCCCCGGCAAGATCACGGTGCAGGCAGGCCAGAAGTCCATGCAGGCGGGCGCCAAGATGAATGCAGACCACCCGGCCTTCCCGACCAGCGAGTTCAGCTACAAGGTTCCGCTGCGCGTGAACTTCGACAATGCACCCATGGGCATGCAAAGCGGTTGGCAGGGCATGCCTTACAAGGTGTTTGCCGATGGCGCGCAGATTGATGCTGGGGTGTTGGATGGCAGCGGGGGCATCACCATCCCGCACTCGCCGGTTACACGCCGCTACCGCATCGAGATGGCCAATGGCATCAAGTACGACATCCCTGTTGTGGACGAATTCAGCAACCCTGAAGAGGGCAAGCTGGCGGCACAAGGCTTCATCAAGC
>NZ_SCTN01000141.1 GCF_004297345.1 Aquabacterium sp.
GGCCGACAGCGCTGCAGGCGTGGCTGGCATGCCTGCCGTGACGCTGGATGCCATCGTGGACCGCTTGCAGGCCGGACGCAGCCTTGGCAGCGAGGCCTGGGGCAAGCAATGGGCGCAACGGGATCGCCGAGGGTTCGAATTCGCACTGGATCAGGTTGTGGTGGCCGCGCACACCTGGGTGCGCCGCATGCAATCCATGGCGCCGGCGCAGCGGGCCGACTATCTGGAACTTGCCCGAGCCACGATCGGCGCGGGCGGGGCGCAGGGGCCTGGCGCGCGAGAAAAACTGCTGCTGGCCTGGGCGTTGGAATGGGCCGCAGCCACCGTGGCAGGCGGTTTGCCCGTTGATCCCTTGTATGCCTTGCGGCCGTCGGCCTTGGTGGTGGTGACAGCCGGTGAGGCGGTATCGCCCGGTACTGAAATCCACCTGACCCTGAGCGTGATGAGCCACCTGGCCGCGCAAGGCGTGCCAGTCATCTGGCGCAGCGCGCTGGGTGGGGCGCCACAAGCGGGGCTGAGCAGAGTGCGCATGCCTGCGACTTGCGCATGCCGGGACGCGGAAGACGAGGCGCAACAGGCCGCAGCGCAGGTGATCGCCGCGGTCAGTGATGCCAGAGATCAAGACACGGCCCGCCCTGTTGCCTTGATTGCGCTGGATCGCAGCCTCATTCGACGCGTGCGGGCCATGCTGGAAGGCGCTGGCCTGCAGATCGCCGATGAAACGGGCTGGTTACTGTCCACCACGCGTGCTTCAGCTGTGGTGACACGACTCTTGCAGGCTTCTCATCCTCGCGCATCGACAGACGATTTGCTGGATTGGCTGAAGTCGGGCTGGCTGGACTGGGTCTGCGGCGAAGGCGAGCACGCCAGGCCTGACAGTGTGCAGATGAACCGCGCCGTTGGCGAGCTGGAAGCCTGGTGCCGTCGCCACGGCATGCTGGGTGCGTGGGGTTTGCAGGTGCCTCCTGCTGAAGAGCAGGATTTGTCTGACGAGGTCTCGGCGCAACTGGTACCGACCGGGCGACAAGCCATGCCTGCTGCGGCCGTGTTGCTGTGGCATTGGGCTGTGCACGTCGTGGCCCCATTGCAAGCGCTGTGGTCAGCCAAGCGCCCGTCGCTGCGGGAATGGCTTGCAGGCTTGCAGGATGCCTTGTCACGTGCAGGCGCCTTGCTGGCTTTGCAGAGTGATGACGCAGGCGAGCTGGCCTTGCAATCCTTGCGCTTTGACAGCCTGAGTGACTCGGATCAAGCCGCGGGGTTGTGGGCGGGCTTGTCTCACCAGACTCGGCTGGATGGCCCGTCCTTCCTGCGCTGGGTGGGCACGGTGCTGGAGGCCACAACCTTTCGCCCGCCCGCGCCCGATGTAACTGCTGACGTGGTCATCACGCCGATGGCACGTGCCGTGTTGCGGCCGTTTCACGCCATCGTGCTGCCGGGTGCGGACGAGCGGCAACTGGGCGCCATGGGCAACCAGTCTGGTTGGCTGAGCACCAAGCTGTGCGAGACCATGGACCTTGCTACGCCAGTCACGCAACGTGCGGCGCAATGGGATGCTTTCAATCTATTGATGAGCCGCCCTGGCATGGTGTGCCTGCATCGGCATGCGCAAGGCAGCGAGCCGCTGGAGCCCAGCGCCTGGCTGGAGCGGTGGTCTGCGCAGGAGGGCGTTCGTATCGAACCCGTGGGGGATGCGCGCGCGGTCAAGCAGGTTGGCGTGCAACTGGCGCGCATGCCTTTGCCCACCTTGCGCGATGCCGCGTGGGCCTTGCCTGAGCAGGTGACGGCCACGTCCTATGAGGCGCTGCGCCAATGCCCATATCGCTTCTTCGCAACCAGCGTGCTGGGCTTGCGCGAGCAGGACGAACTGGAAGAGGGCCTGGACAGGTCCGACTTCGGCATCTGGCTGCACGAGGTTTTGCGCAGTTTTCATGCACAGCGCCAAGGGCAACTGGCCATCAGCACGCCGGACGAGGACGTGCAGTCATGGCTGGCCGCGGCGCAGCGCGTGATCAAGGAGATGGGGTTGGATCGGGACAGCCAGCGCCCATACTTCCTGCCATTCCAGGCCGACCTGGACAGGCTGGCCCGTGCCTATGTGAGCTGGTTGCGCGAGCACGAGGACGGTGGCTGGTCCATGCTGGACGCCGAGCGCATCGAGCAGCGTGAACTGCAGATCCAGGAAGGCTTGCAGGTGCGCCTGTACGGGCAGCTTGACCGCATCGATGTGCGCCATCATGAAGGCGCCAGGCAGCATCTCGTGCTGGACTACAAGACGGGCAGCCTCGATGGCCTCAAGCGCAAAATCGCCATTCCGCTGGAAGACACGCAATTGGCCTTCTACGCAGCCTTGTCTGACCCGCAATGGGCGGTGCTGGCGTCCTACCTGCATCTTGATGTGCAAGACGTGAAGCAGTTGGATCACCCTGATGTGGCGCGCAGTGCGGCCGTCTTGCTGGAAGGCCTCGCCAGAGATTGGTCCAGGCTTCACGCGGGTGAGGCCATGCCGGCCTTGGGTGAGGGCAGTGCTTGCGGCTTTTGCCAGGCACGCGGGCTATGTAGAAAGGACCACTGGACCATGCAGGAGGCACAGGCATGAGCCAGGCAGCATACGAAGTCAATGGCGCGATCGTTGCCAGTGATCTGTTCTACCAGGTGGCGTGCGATCCGCATCGCAGTGTGGTGGTCGAGGCTTGCGCCGGCGCGGGCAAGACGTGGATGCTGGTCTCGCGCATTTTGCGGGCCTTGCTGGATGATGTGCCGCCCAACCAGATCCTCGCGATCACGTTCACGAAGAAGGCTGCCGGCGAGATGCGCGAGCGTCTGCATGGCTGGTTGAGAGAGTTCGCGCAGGCCAGTGCCGAGCGCCGTGAACTGGAGTTGCGCATACGAGGCGTGCAGCCTGATCAGATCAGCGCGCTCGCGCCCAAGTTGCAGCAGCTCTATGAGCGCTGGCTGGATGAGGGGCGGGGCGTGGACATCCACACCATCCATGGCTGGTTTTCTCGCCTGGTCAAGGCTGCGCCGCTGGACGTCCTCCATGAACTGGGCCTGCCGCCTGAGCTGAATCTGGTTGAAGACACCAGCGAGCATTGGCCTGAGTTGTGGGGCCGATTTTTGCGACGGGTGGATGCGCAATCACCGAACAAGCGCAAGGGCGATGAGGCCGGTGCGGACTATCTGGCCTTCATGGCCATCGTGCGAGAAGTGGGACGCTTCAATGCCGAAGCCTGGTTGAACACGGCGCTGAGCAACCGGCTCGAGTTGAGTCTGGCCGACAAGGCTGGGCACCTGATCGACGGCGTCGAGACGGCGGCGGACTGGTCTTTGCAATGGGCGGGGCTGGCGCATCCGTGCGAGGCCTTGGCCAGGGCCAGCGTGCAGGATCAATTCTGGTCTTTGGCAAAACAGCTCGCCACAGGCAAGACCGCCACGCAGCAAAAGGCGGGCGTGGCCATTGAGCAGGCCATGGGCCTGGGCGATCTGCAGGCTCGCCACAAAGCCTTGCGCAAGGCCTTGTTGACGGACAAGGGCGAGCCGCGCAAGAAGATGGGCGAGCTGGCTGATCTTGAGTGGGCGCAAGCCTGGTTGGTTGATTTGCAGTTGGCCATCACGCAGCAGGACGGGCATGTGCTGCACGGTCACATGGTGAGCCTGTCTCGGCTGCTGTTCGAGGAGTACGCCAGGTTCAAGACCGAGCGCGGCCTGGCGGACATGGTCGATCTGGAGCTGGCTGCAGCCCGTTTGCTGGGTGATCCCGAGCTGTCAGGCTGGGTGCAGGAGCGGCTGGACAGCCAGGTTCGCCAGTTGCTGATGGACGAGTTTCAAGACACCAGCCCACTGCAATGGCAGACGCTCAAATCCTGGCTGTCGGCGTATGCGGGGGCGGGCGGTGGCCAGAGCGGGCGTCAACCCATCAGTGTCTTTCTGGTGGGCGACCCCAAGCAAAGCATCTACCGCTTCCGGCGTGCCGATCCCCGTGTGTTCAGCGCGGCCAAAGCGTTCGTGCTGGAGGCCCTGGATGGCGATTTGCTGGCCTGCGATCACACGCGCCGCAACGCCCCGGGCATCATTGATGCGCTCAACAAGGTCATGGGTCAGGCTTGCGAGGAAGGTAGCTTCCCGGGCTTTCGAACGCACACGACCACATCCGAAGACGTGGCCTCGATCCGCGTACTGCCATCGGTCATGCGCACCACGTCGGCCAAGGTCGATGCGGATGAATCCTGGCGCGATAGCCTGATCACACCGAGAGAGCAGGCCCACACCACGATCAAGGAAGTGGAGGCCGAGCAAGTGGCGCAGGCGATAGCCGCTTTGGTGTTCAACGATGGCCTGTCGCCTTCCGAGATCTATGTGCTCAGCCGCAAACGCGCGACGCTCAGCATGGTGGCGCAGGCGCTCGATGAGCACGGCGTGCCGCACATCGCGCCGGAAGACACCCGCCTGATCGACACGCCGGAAGTGCGCGACCTGGTGGCTGTTCTGGATGTGCTGGTTTCACCTCAGCACGATCTGGCTTTGGCGCATGCGCTCAAGAGCCCCCTGTTCGGCGCCACTGACGACGACCTGTTGGCGCTGGCTGAACAAGTGCGCCGAACCAAGCGCAAGACCGCCTGGTGGGATGCCTTGATGCAATGGAGACAGGACGAGGGCTGCCCCGCGGCATTGGCTCGCGCTTCATCCTTGCTGCATGCGTGGTCGGAGTTGGCGCGCGTGGCGCCACCTCACGATATGCTGGAACGCATCGTGACCGAAGGCGACTACCGCGCGCGATTGCTGTCGTGCGTGCCGGTCAGCCGGCGCGTGCAGGCGCTGTTTCATGTCGATTCGCTGCTGTCACAAAGCCTGGAGATGGACGCCGGGCGCGATGCCACGCCTTACCGATGGGTCCGCGCCCTCAAGCGCCTGCCCTTGAACCTGCCGCCGCGCGCGCAGGCCGATGCCGTGCAGTTGTTGACCATTCACGGCGCCAAGGGGCTGGAGGCCAAGGTCGTGTTCATGGTCGACACCGATCCTGAACCCGCCCGCAAGGACAGTTACGCGCTGATGGTGGACTGGCCTGAAAGCGACGAACGCCCCAGGCGCTGCGCCTTCATCCGCTCGCAGAGCAACCCACCACCCAGCCTGGCCAGCACTTTGGAGGAAGACCATGCTGCCAACCTGCGCGAGGAATTGAACGCGCTGTATGTGGCCCTGACGCGAGCCCGCGAACAACTTGTGTTCAGCCGGACGCAGCCGCGCGGCACGCCAGAAGGCAGTTGGTGGCAGAGGCTGGCCAGCAGTGGCGCCATCGACCCAGAGCAGGTCTGGCAACCTATGCCTGCTGCACGAGTGCACGCCACGCAGGCCGAGTCTGAACAATCCGTGCCGTACCTGAGTCTGCCAGCCTTGCATGTGCCGCCAACTGGTACGGCGCCAGCTCCTCGTGCGGCAGAGGAAAGCAGTGTTCAGCAGTTGCTGGGCCAGGTGGTGCACCGCGTGCTGGAGTGGCTCACGCCGCTGCCCGTGCAAGCCAGAACGGCCGAGCGGATTGCCCGTGCCACGCAAAGTGCCGCCAAGTCCTTGCAACTGGCCTTAGAGCACCACGACGCCGCTTTGCATCTGACCCGCACCATTTTGACCGCTCCGGACTTGCAAATCTGGCTGGATCCGGCGCAACTGGCGTGGGCCGGCAATGAGGTGGCCTTGCACGACGACGGGCAGGTTCTGCGTATTGACCGACTGGTCGCCGTGCGAGGTGAAACAGGCCGCGAATGGTGGGTACTGGACTACAAACTGCAGCATCGCCCTCAGGCGCTGGCGTCCTATCGGGCGCAATTGCAGCGCTATGTGAAGGCCGTGTCCGTGCTGCAGCCCAACGAACCCGTTCGAGCAGCTTTCATCACGGGTGCCGGGGAGTGGGTGCCCCTTGACTAGGGGGAAACACACCAGTCCATCACGTCTGCGTGAAAAAGGACCGGGTTTGACGCCCTAGACGGGGTTTTGCCAAAGGCGTCTCTGTAGTGCAATCAAGGTGTTTACAAGGGGATACATCTCCCCGAGGATTTCACGCCAGCACACCAACATGGCCGCAGTCTCGCCTCCCACGACCACGGCGCCTCGATACTTCGGGCGTTTCGAGCTGCGGCAGATGCTCGGGCGCAGTCACGCCTCCGGCATCTGGCTAGCGGTTGACCCGCGCTTGCAGCAGGAGGTGCTGCTGTGCGTACCCCGTGCTCAGCCCCAGAAGGACAAGGAGCTGGACGCCTGGACGCAAGAGGTTCTCGCTGGCGCCCGGCTGAAACACCCTCGGCTGACCGAGGTTCTCGAGGTCTCTGCGCACGAGGGCTGGCCCTTTGTCAGCTATGTGCGTGGGCAAAGCGTCTCCTTGTACGAGAGAGTGTCGGCCGGGCCCCAACTGACGCCTTTGGAAGTGGTGGTCATCCTGTGCGATGTGCTGGATGGCCTGGCCTATGCCCATGAAGCCGGCGTGGCCCATCAGGACATCGCGCTGCACAACATCCTGATCGACAAGAGTGGCCACGCAGCCATTGCAGGCTTGAGTTGTGGCCTGGCGCCTTTGGCGCCCGGTCAGCACACGCGACCTCACTATGGACGCCAGCAGATCCGTCAGGCAGCCGAGCGCGATGTGCTCATGGTGGGCTTGCTGGCCTATCGTCTGCTGGTCAACAGCCCTGCATTGGATGAGCCCGACCTGGGTAGCGCGGCTGCCCGTATCGGCACAGAAATCGTTCGCCTGCCTTGGACCACGCCGCATCCCGTACCGGAAACCCTGCGGGCCATCGTCAATCGCTCGACGGACCGGCAACATCGGCAGCGCTACCTGAATGCGCGGACCTTGCTCAGCGCGCTGCAAGGGTGGATCAAGACCAACGCCGAGGACTCAGGTGGGCCCTTGGCACTGTTGCTGGACAGACTCAATAGCGTAGGCGCCTTGCCCGGACGCCCCAACACCGAGCGCGCCCTGATCGGCACCCTCTCGCAAGAGACGCTGCGTGTGGACGACTTTGTTGACATCATCGTCAAGAACCCGGCGCTGTGCTGGGAGATGTTGCGTGCGGTCAATGTGGCGTCCTACCAAAGCCAGAGCGCCGACGATGGCGTGACCACGCTGTCACGTGCGGTGATGCTGCTCGGACAGCAAGGTTTGCGCAAGGTGGCTGGCAGCGTGCGACCCTGGCCTGGCGCTTTGGGCGCGCAGACCAGCCTGTCTGGCGAAGAAGGCAGCCAGGCCATTCTGGACATGGGCAAAGAACTCCGCCTGACCTGTCTGGCTGGCCATATCGCCCGCCTGATGGCGCCGTTTTCCATCAGCGATGAAGAAGCCTCGATGGCCGCGATGTCACAACGCCTGGGTTGGTTGCTGGTGCTCTACCACTTCCCTGAAGAGTGCACTCAGATCAAGCGTTTGATGCTGCCAGGCCCGCCGGCCGATGCAGAGAGCACGGCCCCGACGCCAGGCATGATGATCGACGCGGCTGCCGGTGCCGTGTTGGGTGTCAATCTGGATGACCTGACTGCCGCCGTGCTCAAGCACTGGGGCATGCATGAACGCCTGATCCACGCGGCACGCCCCTTGAATCGCAGCACACCTGTCAGAACGCCGGCGTCACCCGAAGACACCTTGCGTAGCGTGGCCAGCCTGGCCAACGAGATCGTGCACACGCTGGAGCTGGATGCGCAGAAGGCGGCGCCAGTCATGCATCAGGTGTACTTGCGCTACGCCCGTGCCTTGGGCCTGACCGCCAAAGAGTGCAGCCTGACCCTGGAACAGGCCATGCGCCTGGTGGACGGCAAGGCGGCCACGCCAGCCCCACCCAAAGCAGTCAGCCCCGCTTGAGCGCCTGAGCGCATTCCTTGACCAGGGCAGGGCCCTTGTAGATCAGGCCCGTGTAGATCTGAACCAGATCGGCACCCGCATCCAGCTTGGAGCGCGCATCGGCGCCACTCATCACGCCGCCCACACCGATGATCGGGTAGCGTGGCCCCAAGGCTGCACGCAGTTGGCGGATCACCTGGTTGCTCGCTTCCAGCACCGGCGCACCGCTCAGGCCACCCGTTTCTTCGGCGTGCTTCATGCCCTTGACGGCCTCACGCGAAATGGTCGTGTTCGTGGCGATCACGCCATCGATGCCATTCTTTTGCAGCGTGGCGGCGATCACACCTACTTGCGTCTCATCCAGATCTGGCGCGATCTTCACGAACATGGGCACGGTGCGGCCATGGCGTTTGATCAATTCCTGGCGACGAGCCTGCAGCTTGCCCAGCAGATCATCCAGGGCCTCGTCGCTTTGCAGCGCACGCAGGTTCTTGGTATTGGGCGATGAAATGTTGACCGTCACGTAGTCGGCGTGGGGGTACACGCCTTCCAGGCAGATCAGGTAGTCATCCACCGCATTTTCAATGGGGGTGACGGCGTTCTTGCCGATGTTCAAGCCCAGGATGCCGCCTTTCTGGCGGAACTGCGCGCGTTTCACGTTGGCCAGGAAACTGTCCAGACCTTCGTTGTTGAAACCCAGGCGGTTGATCAGCGCATTGGCCTCAGGCAGGCGGAACATGCGCGGCTTGGGGTTGCCGGGTTGCGCCTTGGGCGTCACGGTGCCCACTTCCACAAAGCCGAAACCCATGGCACCCAGGCCGTCAATCACGCGGCCGTTCTTGTCCAGTCCCGCGGCCATGCCAATGCGGTTGGGGAAGGTGATCCCGGCCACTTCAACAGGATCTTGCACACGATCGGCGCCCCACAGGCAAGCCAGCGGCGTGTTCTGGAAACGGGCCAGGCCGGCCATGGTCAGATCGTGCGCGGCCTCCGGGTCCAGGTTGAACAGCACGGATTTGGGCAGGGAGTAGGGCAGCAGGGCCATGAATTGAGCGTCCGCAGGAGCGTGGTGAGCGACAAAATTGAGAACTGCTATTGTCGCTCATTGATCCAATCAGGGGCGATTGAGCAGCTTGTGCAGCGTTGGGTCGATGGGCGCGCTCAAGACCCTTTCAAGCATGCCCTTGTAGCGTGTCTTTTGCTCGTCGGTCCATTGGGCCATTGGTCGCGTTGCCTCGATCATCGGTGACGGCATACGCGGTGTCTCTTTGGTGACTTCACTGATGTTATCGCTGCTTGACGTCGTCAAACGTCTGGTTGCCAGTGGCTTACCCGTTTTGCAGTCGATGAAAGCCGCCTCCGCCACAAGGTGCAACACGGATACGCTGCGGACGGGTCCACGAGCGTAGATGCCTGCCCCACTGAAGGACTGATTGGACTCACTCATGAAGTCCCAGACGCTGGTGCGGGCGATCACGACAACGCCATCAAGTCCATGCTTGCCGCAATACGCCAGCGCGGGTTGAGTCACTTTCCCCCAGACTGGATAGCCGTTTTTGGGATCGTTGACCACCTCAAAAGCGTCTACGGAATTGTCGTTGTCGATCGACTGGATGCCCATGCCTTTAAGGACGTCCTTTGCCTTGCTTTCGATGGCCTGATCCACTCGCCATTTCCGGATGTCCATTTCCTCGTATTCGTTGTTGAACAAGGTCATGCCCGTGTAGGCCCTGGAAAATGTTCTGGCCGCTACGGAGATCACCGCCACGTTGTGAACCGCCACGCCAGCAGGAATGCTGTCCGGGACTCGAGGCGTCATGGCGCATCCCGTGAGCAGCGACGCGGAGATGGCAAGAATGGAGGCAAGTCTGGTCATATGGCTTTAATAATGGTGTGAGTCCGTCTGCTGATTATGCGGCTTGCCTGCGCGACGCTTGCAGGCAAGCCTTGTGGCAAACTGCGCCCCCTCCCATCGTCACATCGAGAAGGTCTTCTCTTGGACAAGATCCTGATGCAACTGGCGGACGAACTGAAGGTTCGCCTCGCCCAAGTCAAAGCTGCCGTCGAACTGCTGGATGGCGGCGCCACCGTGCCGTTCATCGCCCGTTACCGCAAAGAGGCCACCGATGGCCTGGACGACACGCAATTGCGTGATCTGGAAGCGCGCCTGGGCTACCTGCGCGAGCTGGAAGACCGTCGCGCAGCCGTGCTCAAGCGCATTGAAGAACAGGGCAAGCTGACCCCTGAATTGCGCGCCGCCATTGAGACCGTGCCGACCAAGCAGGAACTGGAAGACCTCTACCTGCCGTACAAGCCCAAACGTCGCACCAAGGGCATGATCGCCCGGGAAGCCGGCCTGGAACCTTTGGCCGACAAGTTGTTCACCGATCCTTCGCTCGACCCGCAGACAGAAGCCGCCGCGTTCATCAATGCCGATGGCGGTTTTGCTGATGCCTTTGCCGTGCTGGATGGCGTGCGCGACATCCTCTCCGAGCGCTGGGCGGAAGACGCCGCGCTGATCGGCAAGATGCGAGACTGGTTGTGGTCGGAAGGCCTGTTCAAGTCCAAGCTGATGGATGGCAAGGACCAGAACAACCCCGATGTGGCCAAGTTCCGCGACTACTTCGACTACGACGAGCCCATCCGGACCGTGCCTTCGCACCGTGCTTTGGCGGTGTTCCGTGGCCGTACGCAGGAAATCCTGGATGCCAAGCTGGTGCTGGACGAGGAAGTGATTCCTGGCAAGCCCACAATGGCCGAAGGCCGCATCGCCGTGCACCTGGGCTGGAGCCACGCCAAGCGCGCCTCTGATGATCTGATCCGCAAGAGCATCGCCTGGACATGGAAGGTCAAACTGTCGCTGAGCCTGGAGCGCGATCTGTTCACCAAGCTGCGCGAGGCCGCAGAGGCCACCGCCATCAAGGTGTTCGCCGAGAACCTGCGTGATCTGCTGCTGGCCGCTCCGGCAGGTAAGCGCGTGGTCATGGGCCTGGACCCTGGCATCCGCACAGGCGTGAAGGTGGCTGTGGTGAGTGACACCGGGAAGGTCCTGGACACGTCCACCGTGTACCCGCATGAGCCTCGCAAGGATTGGGAAGGCTCGATCCACACGCTGGGCCGGCTGTGCGCCGCGCATGGCGTGAACCTGATTGCCATTGGTAACGGCACGGCCAGTCGCGAAACCGACAAGCTCGCTGCCGACTTGATCAAGCGCATCCAGCAGATGGCGCCTGGTACCCATATCGAGAAGGTCGTGGTGAGTGAAGCCGGCGCGTCGGTGTATTCCGCCTCCGAGTTCGCGAGCAAGGAACTGCCTGATCTGGACGTGAGCCTGCGTGGCGCCGTGTCCATTGCCCGCCGCCTGCAGGATCCGCTGGCCGAATTGGTGAAGATCGATCCCAAGAGCATTGGCGTGGGCCAGTACCAGCACGACGTCAACCAGAGCGAAATGGCGCGCACGCTGGACGCCGTGGTGGAAGACTGCGTGAACGGCGTGGGCGTGGACCTGAACACAGCGTCTGCACCGCTGCTGTCACGCGTGTCGGGCCTGAGTTCGGCCGTGGCCAACAGCATCGTGCGCTGGCGCGATGCCAATGGCGCGTTCAAGAACCGCAAGCAGTTGATGGACGTGGCCGGCCTGGGCGCCAAGACCTTCGAGCAGGCTGCGGGTTTCCTGCGCATCCGTGATGGCGACAACCCGCTGGACATCTCCGGCGTGCACCCCGAGACCTACTCGGTGGTCGAGAAGATCCTGGCCAAGACCGGCAAGTCAGCCTCCGAGCTGATCGGCAAGAGCGACGTGCTGCGCACGCTCAAGCCCGAGCTGTTTGCCGATGACAAGTTCGGCGTGATCACCGTCAAGGACATCATCACCGAGCTGGAGAAGCCCGGCCGCGACCCTCGCCCTGACTTCAAGGTGGCCCGCTTCAACGATGGCGTGGAAGACATCAAGGACCTCAAGGAAGGCATGATTCTGGAAGGCACGGTCAGCAACGTGGCTCAGTTCGGTGCCTTTGTGGACTTGGGTGTGCATCAGGACGGCCTCGTGCACGTGAGCCAGTTGTCCAACAAGTTCGTCTCCGATGCGCGCGAGGTCGTCAAGACCGGCGACATCGTCAAGGTGAAGGTCGTTGAGGTGGATCTGGCACGCCAGCGCATTTCGCTGACGATGAAGCTGGATGCCGCCACGGGGCCTAAGGCAGCAGGTACTGCGCGCGATGGCAACAGCTTCAAGCCAGCTGCGCGCAATGAGCGCAGCACCGGTGGCGGGGCAGGGCGTGGCGCACCTCAGCCGCAGGGGCAATCTGCGATGGCTGCGGCCTTCGCCAAACTGCAACCCAAGCGCTGAGTGACGTTGATCCTCACCTGAGTGCACGCAACGCCCGGTTCTCGCCGGGCGTTTGTGTTTTCAGGGTTTGTAGCGCAGCAGCCTCAGGCCGTTGAATACCACCAGCAGGCTCGCGCCCATGTCGGCAAACACGGCCATCCACAAGGTGGCCTGATTGCCCAAGGCCAAAACAAGGAACACGGCCTTGATGCCCAGCGCCAGCGCGATATTCTGTTTGAGCACGCGGCTGGTGAGCTGACTGAGGCAGATGAACTGGGCCACTTTGCGTGGGTCGTCGTCCATGATGGCCACATCGGCGGTTTCCAGTGCTGTGGCTGTGCCGGCTGCGCCCATGGCAATGCCCACGGTGGCCCGGGCCAAGGCCGGCGCATCGTTGACACCATCGCCGACCATGCCCACAGCACCGTTAGACGCCAACAATTCGTTGATGGCGGCCAGCTTATCGTCAGGCAACATGTTGCCGCGCACCACGGAGATGCCAGCTTGCTGGGCGATGTGCTCGGCAGTGGCCTGGTTGTCGCCGGTGAGCATCACCGTTTGAACGCCCAGGGCCTTCAGTTCAACCACGGCTTGAGGGCTCTCTGTACGCAGCGTATCGGCCATGGCCAGGATGGCGACAGGCCCTTGCTCATCCATCAGCACAAAGGCGGTCTTGCCCTGGATCTCCAGCGTCTCGAGACGGGCTTCCAGCTCAGGTGAGCACAAGCCCAACTCCTCCACCAGACGATGGTTGCCCAACTGCCAGCCCTGGTCCAGCAACCGGCCTTTGACACCGCGACCGGCCAGCACCTCGAAATGCTCAACCTCGGCCAATGCGCCATTCGGATCCCGCTCGCGCCAGGCTGCGACCAGCGCTTGTGCAATGGGGTGGCTGCTGTGCTGATCCAGGCTGGCGGCGATGCGCAGTGCATTCTGCGAGTTGTACCGGCTCAAGGTGAGCACATCCGTCAGTGCCGGCCTTCCTTGCGTGAGCGTGCCGGTCTTGTCCATCGCCACGGCCTTGATCAGGCGGCCTTGCTCCAGGTGCACGCCACCTTTGATCAAGATGCCCTGGCTCGCGGCGCTGGCAAGGCCGCTGACCACGGTTACGGGCGTGGACACCACCAATGCACACGGGCACGCGATCACCAGCATCACCAATGCTTGATAGACCCAGTGAATGACGCCGCCACCAGCCAGCCATGGCCCCAGCACGGCAACCAGCAAGGCCAGCATGACCACCGAGGGTGTGTAGTACCGGGCGAACTGGTCCACGAAGCGCTGTGTGGGGGCGCGCTGCGCCTGCGCTTCCTGAATGGCAGAGGCAATGCGCGCCAGGGTGCTGTGGCCAGCAGTGGCGGTGACCGTGGCCTCCACCATGCCATCCACCACGATGGTGCCTGCAAACAGCTTGTCGCCCGTGCGCTTGTCCACCGGCATGCTCTCGCCGGTGATGGGCGCTTCGTTGATGCTGGCGTGGCCTTGCAGCAAAGTGGCATCCAGACCGATGCGTTCGCCCGCGCGCACCATGATGCGCTCGCCTTCCATCGCCGACTCAACGGGCAGGCTCTGCCATTGGCCTTGGCGCCAGATCGTCACGGCCTCAGGCGCCAGCGCCCCCAGCGACTGAATGGCCTTGCGGGCGCGCTCCAGCGACGCCGCTTCAATGGCCTCAGCCACGGCAAACAGGAAGACCACCATGGCTGCTTCCGACCACTTGCCAATCAGCACCGCGCCCAGCACAGCCAGGGTCATCAGGAAGTAGATGTTGAGTGTGAAGTTGCGCAGCGCAATCCAGCCCTTTTTGAGCGTGGGGCCGCCTGACAGCGCAACGGCCAGGCTCGCGGCCAGCGCCATGCTCCACAGAGGCGCGCCACGCCAATCCAATACCTCGGCACCCATGGCAGCCACGCCGGCCAGTGCCAGTTGCAGTTTCATGTGCAGTGGCACCGCTTGCGGCAGGGCTGCGGCCTTCTGTCCGCTTTCAAGCTGCGTGGGGGCCATGTCCAGTTCGTTGAGTGCGTGCTGGATACCTGCCGTGTCCTGCAATTCATGAAAGACCGTCAGCTCTCGCGCCATCAGATTGAAATCCAGCCGAACCACGCCAGGCATGGGCTCCAGCCGATTGCGGATCAGTCGCTCCTCTGTGGGGCAATCCATCTTGTCGATCCGAAAGCGCGCTTTGGCTGCGCCATGCGGGGCGGCCCCCGGAGCCGGCGGGATCATCGCGCTGCTCAAGTCGCCAGGGCCGCAGCAGCCGTCATCATGGCTGCAACAGCTGGTCGCGCCTTCTTGCTCGCCATGCGCATGATCATGGCTGTGTTCGTGCCCATGTTCGTGTTGATGAGCATGCGCTGACTGCGTGGGCGAGGCATGCCCAAGCGCTTCCACGCGAATCGGGATGTTGATGGGGCGGCGAGTGGGCTTGCTCATAGAAAGAAAAGCGCGAGCAGGAATCAGCTCATTCTGGCATGTTGCCATGTTGGGTGAGGCAGAGATTCAATGGGCGCAAGAGGCATCAATTCGGTGTCCGTGCAATGTGTGGCATGCAGTCGCATCTACGTGTGCGCACGGTTATGCTTTGCTCCCATGAAGGCATTGCACATCCACGTTGGCGAACGGGCTCGCCGCCACATCGCATCCCACGGCCTCTCGCCGCAAGACGTGCGTCTGGTTCCGGCCGCGGCAGGCGGCCCCAAAGGTTTGATCCTCAATCATCTCGATCAACACCTTTTCGGTCATTGGTTGCCGCAGGGCGGGCACACGGTGCACCTGGTGGGCGCCTCCATTGGCGCCTGGCGCATGGCCACGGCGGCGATGCAGGATCCCCTCAAGGCGTTCAGGGATCTGGCCAGCGGCTACATCCAGCAGAACATCGAGCCTGAAGTGGGCCGCAAGATGCCCAGCCCGCAACGCATCACGGCTGGCTTCATCGAGACGCTGCGCGACTTCTTCGGCGACAGCGTGCCGGGCATGCTGCAACACCCCAGGTACCAACTGCACGTGCTGACTTCGCGCGGCCGCCAGGTGCTACGCAAAGGCACACCATCGCGCACTGTGGTTGGCTTTACGGGGCTGGCGCTGGGCAATGCCGTGTCCAGAAGGGCGGTCGGCCTGTTTCTGGAGCGCACTGTTTTCTCGACCGCTGGCGAGCCTTTGCCGCTACCCTTGAATGATTTGCCAACAGGGCGCGTGGAGCTGGATGCGGCCAACTTCATGCCCGCCATGCTGGCGTCCTGCAGCATCCCCTTCATGCTGGAGGCCGTTCACAACATCCCCGGCGCCAAGCCCGGCTCGCATTGGGATGGCGGCATCGTGGATTACCACTTCCACTGGCACTACTCGGCCATGAACAAAGGGCTGGTGCTCTATCCCCACTTCCAGCAGCAGGTGGTGCCGGGTTGGTTGGACAAGGCCCTGAAGTGGCGCCACAAAGCCAGCGCCTGGCTGGACAACATGGTGCTGCTGGCCCCCAGCCCTCAATGGGTGGCTGGCTTGCCAGGCGGCAAGTTGCCCGATCGCAATGATTTCGCCGGGATGGGCTACGAGCAGCGCGTTAAGGTGTGGACGCAAGCTGTAGCGGCCGCTGAAGCCTTGTCAGACGAATGGCAGGACTGGTTGCGTCGCGGCTGCCCGACAGACGAACTGCGCCCTATCTGATCGCGGGCTTGTGGCTACACTGGCCTCATGGATTCACTCTCCAGCCTCCTGTTGATTGCAGCCTTGATCGCTGCCAGTGCCTTCTTTTCCATTGCCGAACTGGCCGTGGCCGCAGCCCGCCGTTTGCGCCTGCGGCAGATGGCCGACCTGGGCGATGCACGTGCCCAGCGTGTGCTGGATGTGCAGGAGGAGCCGGGCGATTTCTTCACGGCCATCCAGATCGGCATGAACACTGTGGCCATCCTGGGCGGTGTGGTGGGCGAGGGCGCTTTCGCACCCTTGATCTTGCCGCTGCTGCAGCGCGTGCAAGTGCCTGCTGGTCACGCTGAGACGCTGGCATCGGTCGCCTCGTTTGCCCTGGTCACCAGCCTCTTCATCCTGTTGGCTGACCTTTTTCCCAAGCGACTGGGCATGAGCGCTCCGGAAGCCGTGGCGGTGCGCGTGGTCGGCCCCATGCATGCGGTGTTGGCCTTGCTCAAACCCATCGTATGGCTGTTCAAGCGCCTGACCGACGCCTTGTTCAAGCTGCTCGGCCTGCCCGATCATCGCGATGAGGCTGTCACACCGGATGACATCCTCGCCATGGCCGCAGCGGGTGCCGAAGCCGGTGTGCTGGCAGGCGCCGAACACCGTGTCATTGAAAACGTGTTCGAACTGGACACCCGCCTGGTCACCAGCTCCATGACCGCGCGTGACCACATCATCCACTTCCTGCTGGATGACAGCGAGACGCTCATCAAGGCGCGCATCGACCAATACCCGCACTCCACCTATCTGGTCTGCGATGGCGACATCGACCACGTAGTCGGCTACGTGGATTCGAAAGACCTGCTCAGCCGTGTGCTGAACAACCAGCCCATTGCCCTGAGCGCCGAAGGCCTGATCAAGAAGGTGCTGATGGTGCCGGATCGCATCACCTTGTCCGAGATGCTGATGCAGTTCCGCCAGGCTTTCGAGGACTACGCCGTGATTGTCAACGAGTACAGCCTCGTGGTCGGCATCATCACCATCAACGACGTGATGAGCACCGTGATGGGTAGTCTCATGGCGCCACTCGACGAAGAGCAGATCGTGCAGCGCGATGCCGATTCGTGGCTCATCGACGGCATCACGCCCATTGAAGACGTGCTGCGCGCACTGGATCTGGACAGCCTGCCGTATCAGGAAGACTACGAGACCATCGCCGGCTTCATGATGGTCATGCTGCGCCGCATCCCCAGGCGGACGGATTCCGTGTCCTGGGGCGGCTTTCGCTTCGAAGTGATGGACGTCGACAGCTACAAGATCGACCAGATCATGGTGACCCGAGAGTCGTCGTCAGGCAAGGATCACATCGAGGCCGACAGCAAGTCCATGTAATCGTCTGCGGTGGCGATGCGGGGATTGGTCTTGTGGCAGTGATCGGCCAGCGCGCCGGTCACGATCTTGTCGAACCATTCACGTTGCACGCCCATGTCTGTCAGGCCTGCTGGCAGGCCTAGGCGGGCGTTCATGTCTCGGATGGCCTCGGGGATGTCCGCGCCGTTGCGCAAGCCCATGGCATGCGCCATGCGTTCCAGTCGGCGCTCTTTCTGGATGGACTCGGCGGCCGCATTGAACTTGATCACCTCAGGCAGGAACATGGCGTTGAGCGTACCGTGGTGCAGCTTGGGGTTCACGCCGCCCAGGCTGTGGCTCAAGCTGTGCACAGCCCCCAGGCCCTTCTGGAAGGCCATGGCGCCTTGCATGGAGGCGCTCATCATGTTGAGGCGGGCTTCGCGGTCGCTGCCGTCCTTGGTGGCGCGCTCGATGTGGTGCCAGGCGCGCTCCAGGCCGTCCAGTGCAATGCCATCAGCCGGTGGGTTGAACGCAGGCGCCATGAAGGTTTCCATGCAATGCGCGATGGCGTCCATGCCCGTGGCCGCAGTCAGGGCAGGGGGCAGGCCCAGCGTCAGCGCGGGATCGCAGATCGCGGCTTTGGGCATCAGGTTCCACGAGTGGAAGCCCAGCTTGCGGCCATCGTCGACGATCACGATGGCACCCCGGGCCACTTCGCTGCCGGTGCCTGCTGTGGTCGGCACGGCGATCAGCGGTGCGGCTTGCGCCGTGATCTTGGGGGAGCCCCCCAGAATCGTCGCGTACTCGGTCAAAGGGCCCGGGTGGGTGGCCATGATGGCCAGGCCCTTGGCCAGGTCAATGCTGGAGCCACCGCCCACGGCGATCAGGCCGTCACACTGATTGGCCTTCCAGGCTTCGTGGGCCGCACGCACCGAGGCTTCGGTCGGGTTAGGCGGGGTCTGGTCAAACACGGCTACAGGCAGGCCCTCTAGCGCATCCAAGGCCTTTTGCAACACGCCGGCTGCTCGTACGCCGGCATCGGTAACCACCAATGGGCGGCGAATGCCAACCCGTTCGCATTCGGATGCCAGCAACTTGATCGCGCCAAACTCGAACTGGATCTGGGTGAGGTACAGGATGGTGGCCATGTGGGTATGTCTCTCTCGCTGTTCGTTTAACTCGGACGGGGGAGACTTTAGCGCGTTTAGACTCCCGCCCATGTCCAGAACATTGCATTCGCCCGACACTGCCAAAGCCTTGGCTTACGCGCCACGCTGGGATCGCCCCTGGTTGGCCTCCATGTGCATCATGGCTGTGGTAGCCATATGGGTGGCGCTGTCTTCGCATTCCCACACCGCCTTGCACCACGACATGGCCGAGCAGTTCGTCTGGGCCCACGTGTGGCAACTGGGTTACCCCAAGCATCCGCCTTTGCCAACATGGTTGTTCTTGCTGGCGCAAACCATCTTGCCGCCAAAACCGGCCACCTTGTATGGCTTGTCGGCCCTGTGCATTGGTTTGACCGGGGTGTTCACCTACCTTGCTGCGCGCGAGTTGATGGGTGCGCGCATGGCCTTGTGCGTGGCGTGCCTGTGGGGCCTGCAGCAACCTTTTGGCTGGCGCGCCTGGATCTACAACCACAACACGGTGTTGGTCATGACCGTGGCCATGACGGTTTACTTTGCCGCTCGTGCTGCGCGCCGAAATCAACAATGGGCCTGGGCAGGCGCCGGTATCGCGGCCGGCCTGGCCATGTCTACCAAATTGCAGGCGGCCGTGCCCTTGGTGGGCGTGTTGTGGGCGCTGTGGCGAAGCGGCAGCCTGGAACGGCTTTCGGCTCGCCAAGGTGCGGCCATGGCTGTTGTGCTGAGTGCGCTGGTCAGTGCGGCCCCCTTGCTGTGGATGGCAACCGGACACACCAATGCCTTGGCCTATGCAACGCATCAGTTGGGCAGCGGTGAGGCCGAAGGTGAATCCATGCGCATGGGACAGTTCATCGTCTCTGAGTTGCGCATGCTGGCACCAGCTCTGCTGGTGTTGATGATCTGGGTGGCCAGGTCATATGGCCAGGCTGATGCGCCTTCCGTCGGCGGGAGCGGGAGCGAGGGCAGCACTGCGCAATCGTCCTCGCGCGCATGGGTTGAGGGCTTGCTACTGCTGCCCATCGCTTTTGTCCTGGCCATGGGCGTGTTGGGTGGCGCCAAGTTGCATGCGCAATGGGGCGTGCAGACCTTTCAGTTCATGGCGATCGCACTGGTTGCCTGGTTCGGTCATGTGTTTGCCAAGGCATCGCTGCGCTGGCTGTTGATGACGGCGGCCCTGTTTCAGCTGCTGTCCTTGCTGGTGGCGGCCTCGCCAGCCGGCCAGCGCCTGCACGCGCCCGGCGCCGTTCAGGGCTACCCCTCGCGTGAGCTGGCTGACCGTGTGGCCGCAGATTGGCAAAAGTTTGCCCCAGGTTGTGCCTTGCGCTATGTCGATGCGCCCTTCTTTGAAGGCGGGCAGATCGCAGCCTATGGTCCTGGATTTCCGGCTGTGTTGCAGGAGGGCCCCAAACAAGACAGCCCTTGGATCAACGATGCAGACATGGCCGCCAAAGGAAGCGTGGTCATGCGCCATCTGGCCCAGCAACTGCCGCCCGACGTGATCCACACGCCGGACATGGCGGTGCGGCCCCCCAGAAGTGTCAAAGGCGTGAATCCCATCGTGTGGGGCGTACGCCTGCCGAAGGAGCCGTGCCAACCAGGCGGGGTCCGATAACGACAGAGTGCGGAATAAATCACGCCCCAAAGGTGTCTTCGCCCCCGGGGATTGGGGGAATTGACAAATTTCTATTGGCAGGGCTGTTGCAAAAGCGCTGGTCTGACATACCATACGCACCCAACGATAAAACGGACGTTTGAAACGTTCGTACTGTGTGTACCGTGGAGACCCGTTGACCATGCCCCAGGCCTCGACCCGTCTGTCGCCTGCCGATACGAAAACGCGCATTCTGGATGCCGCAGAGACCCTGTTTGTCTCGGGCGGTTTCGAGTCCATGTCGATGCGCCAGATCACCAGCGCCGCTGGCGTCAACCTGGCTGCAGTGAACTACCACTTCGGCAGCAAGGATGCCCTGATTCAGGCTGTGCTGGCGCGCCGTCTGGATCCGCTCAACGAACAGCGCGTGGCCATGCTGGATGTCTTCGAGACCAATCTCGGCGACAAGCTCACCTGCGAACACATCCTGGTCGCCCTGTTTCTGCCCGCTGTGCGCATTTTCCGCAGTGACGAGCCCCAGGCCGATCGCTATCTGCATTTCCTCGGCCGTTCTTATACGGACCCGTCGCCGGTCGTGCGCGATTTCATCAACACGCATTACATCCAGACGCTGGGCCGATTCTTCTTCGCCTTCCAGCGCGCTTTGCCTGAACTCAGCCGCGAGGACCTGGGCTTTCGCCTGAACTTCGCCATGGGCGCCTTGTCCGGCATCCTGGCTGGCGGGAACACACAGCGACTGATCCGCGAATTCACGCAACAGCAAGGCGATCACGAGGCTGTGATCCTCTCGCGCCTGGCATCGCTGATGGTTGCCGCGCTGAAGGCGCCGCTGCCTGGTCCCCATGACGCGATTCAGTTTGGCGCAATGGCGAATCTGCCTGGCGTGGCCGGTATCGGCCCAGGTGCTGCCGTGGCGACCAATGAAGCGGTGGCCTCCGTGCCAGCAAACGCCTGAGCAATTGCAGCAACAGGCCATGACCCCGATTTCTTGTCTGTCCCCCGGTCTGACAGGAAGGTCCACCCCGATCTGGGTTGGACATGAGCAGAAGGCTTGCCGTTTGAGCAAGCCACGTTTTCAACCAGCCATGGCAGGACTGTTCACGTCCGCTGGCTCAACCACCGAAGAGTGTCTCGCATGAAAGACGGTTACCTTGACTTTGCCAACTCGCCCATGGGCGCCAAGCTCATCAATGCCCTGGGGCTGCCCAAGCCGCTGCCCCTGGAGCGTTACAAGGCCGGCCAACCCGTCATTCAAGGCACGGTTCTGATCGGTGGTGGTGGCGAGCCTCAGTTGCTGGAAGCACTGTCGGCCTTCTTCAAGAGCGTGGGTGCCCAGAGCCTGGCTCACGAGAAGCTGCCTCAGTGGGTGGCGGTGGCCAACAAGGCTGGCTTGACGACGGGCCGCTGGGGTGGCAACGGCAAGCCGGGTGAGAAGGTCAAGTGCCTGGTGTTCGACGCAACGGGCTTGGAAGACAGCACCCAATCCGACGCGCTCTATTGGTTCTTCCACGACGCAGCCCGTTCGGTGCTGCCTTGTGGCCGTGTCGTGATCCTGGGCCGTCCGCCCGAAGAGTGCAAGTCGCCTCGCAAGGCCACGGTGCAGCGTTCGCTGGAAGGCCTGGCTCGCTCGCTGGGCAAGGAAATGAAGAAGGGCATCAACGCCAATCTGGTGTACGTGTCTGAAGGCGCCGAAGGCAACATCGAATCGACGCTGCGCTTCCTGCTGTCGCCCAAGTCGGCCTATGTGTCGGCTCAGGTGATGCGTGTCGGCAAGCCTGTTGGCGATCTGGTTGCCCCCAAGGATTGGAATCTGCCCCTGGCTGGCAAGAAAGTGCTGGTCACCGGTGCATCGCGCGGCATTGGCGAGGCGATTGCTGAAGTGATGGCCCGTGATGGCGCTCAGGTGATCTGCCTGGACGTGCCTCAGGCTCAGGAAGGCCTCAACGCCGTGGCCAAGAAGCTGGGCGGCACCGCACTGGCACTGGACATCGGCGCCGCTGACGCGCCTCAAAAGCTGGTGGATGCCGCCAAGGCCCAAGGCGGCTGGGATGTGATCGTCCACAACGCCGGCATCACCCGCGACAAGACCATTGCCAACATGAAGGAACACCTGTGGCAACTGGTGGTCAACGTGAACCTGTCTACGCAAGAGCGCATCAATGAAGCGTTGGTCAGCGCCGGCGCCCTGAAGGCCGGTGGCCGCATCGTTTGCGTGTCGTCCATCTCGGGTATCGCCGGCAACATGGGCCAGACCAACTACGCTGTCTCCAAGGCCGGCGTGATCGGCATGGTCAACAGCAGCGCCCCGATCTTTGCCGAACACGGCATCACGATCAACGCCGTGGCGCCTGGTTTCATCGAAACCCAGATGACGGCCGCCGTGCCTTTCGCCATCCGTGAAGCTGGTCGCCGCATGAACTCCATGAGCCAGGGCGGACAGCCTGTGGACGTGGCTGAAGCGATCGGCTGGTATGCCAGCCCCGCTTCGTCCGGCGTGACCAACAACGTGATCCGCGTGTGTGGTCAGAGCCTGATCGGCGCCTGATCCACGACAACGAACAGATCCCATGAAGATCATCGAAGTCAACAAGCTGCCCAGTGCGATCGCGCTGAACCTGGGCGCCTTGCGCTCCAGCAGCAAGCGCTCCAGCGCTGTGGAGGCCTTGCCCGAGGTCACCTATGTGCGCCCGCGCGTGGTGGTCGACCCCAAGAAGGTTGCCGCCTATGCCAAGGTGTGCGGCTTCAGCAAGGCGCACGGCGTGCCCATGCTGTTTGCGCACATGGAGGCCTTCCCGCTGGCCATGATGTATTTCGGCAGCAAGGCCTTCCCATGGCCCGCCATGGGAACCGTGCATCTGGCCAACAGCGCCAAGCTGCTCAAGCGCATCAATGCCGGCGACGAGCTGCGCATTGAAATGCGCTCCGGCGAGCTGTACGCGCATGACAAGGGCCAGATCTTCACGCTGCATGCCCGCGCCTTGCGCGCTGGCGATGTGGTGTGGGAAAGCACCTGGACCCTGCTGCGCATGGGCGTTCGCAATCCCAAGGGCGAGCCGTACACCAGCGCGCTGGTCGATGAGACACCGGTGTCCCATCAGGCCGACTTCTACGCTGGCGCCGGCATTGGCCGTGCATACGGGCGCGTGTCGGGTGACATCAACCCGATCCACCTGTCTGCCTTCACGGCCAAGTTCCTGGGCTTTCGCAAAGCCATTGCGCATGGCATGTGGACCAAGGCTCGCGCCCTGGCCATGCTGATGCCACGCGAGGATGTGGACCACGCCGAAGTCATCGTCGAATTCAAGACGCCCTTGTTCCTGCCAGCTCGTGCCTCCTTGTGGGCCGCGCGTGAGGAAAGCGGTGCCTTGTTTGAAGTACGCAACGCGAAGGGCGACAAGCCCCATCTGCGCGGCCGCGTGACCTACTGATCCATCGCCACCGTCAGCCATTCAACCCATTCAAAATCGAGAAGGACACCCTCTCATGAACACCACAGTTCGTCGCGTCGCCATCATCGGTGGCAACCGCATTCCTTTTGCTCGCTCCAACACGGTCTACTCTCACGCTTCCAACCAGGAAATGCTGACGGCCACGCTGCAAGGCCTGGTTGATCGTTTCAACCTGCATGGCAAGCGCCTGGGTGATGTCGCCGCTGGCGCCGTGATGAAGCACTCGCGTGACTTCAACCTGGTGCGCGAATGCGTGCTGTCCACGACCCTGTCGCCCGAAACGCCTGCGTACGACCTGCAACAGGCTTGCGGCACCGGCCTGGAAGCCATCATGCTGGTGGCCAACAAGATCGCGCTGGGCCACATCGAGTGCGGTATCGGCGGCGGTGTGGACACCACGTCTGATGCGCCCATCGGCGTCAACGAAAAGATGCGCAAGATCCTGATGGAAGCTAACCGCGCCAAGGGCACGGTCGCGCAACTGAAGGTGATCTCCAAGATCCGCCCCAGCATGCTGGTCAAGCCTGCCATTCCCAAGAACGGCGAACCTCGCACTGGTTTCTCGATGGGCGAGCACGCCGAGCTGATGGCCCGTGAATGGGCGATCCCTCGCGAAGAGCAGGATCAACTGGCCGTGAACAGCCACGCCAACCTGGCCCGCGCTTACAAGGATGGCTTCTTTGCTGACCTGATGACCCCGTTCAAGGGCGTGAGCAAGGACAACAACCTGCGTGAAGGCCTGAGCATCGAGAAGCTGCGCTCGCTCAAGCCTTGCTTTGACAAGAAGGTCGCCCCCGGTCAAGGCACGCTGACACCCGGTAACTCCACGCCCCTGACCGATGGCGCTTCCGCCGTGCTGCTGGGCAGCGAAGAATGGGCCAAAGCCAACAACCTGCCTGTGCTGGCCTACATCACCTTCGCTGAAGTGGCCGCTGTCGACTTCTTCGGCCCCAAGAAGGAAGGCCTGCTGATGGCGCCGGCTTACGCTGTGCCACGCATGCTGGCCCGCGCCGGCATCTCGCTGCAAGACTTCGATTTCTATGAAATCCACGAAGC